>JAZKYB010000136.1:0-19368 GCA_045611905.1 Acutalibacteraceae bacterium
TACCTTTATAACCGTCACCTGTGGTGCGTGGTTTATTTGTATAAATTCTTGGGATAATTAAAATTTTATCCTTTACATCGTCAGCAACAGTTTTAAGTCGGCCGATATAATCTAACACACTTTCCTTACTATCTGCAGAACAAGGACCAATTACAAGAATAAATTTATCACTTTTACCTTCAAAAATATTCTTGATTTCCTCGTCTCTTTCAGCTTTTATTTTAGCCAATTCTTCAGTAACGGGATAGCGTGTTTTAATTTGTTGCGGAATTGGTAATTTTCTTTTGAAATCCAAACTCATTTTTTGTCAAACCTCTTTCTACGATAGGTGGAAAGACGCATCATTTCACGCATCCCTTCCCTGTCTTCTGCTTTAATTTTATCATACAATTCATCAAACGATTTTCTAAAGCATTCCATTTCATTAAGCAAATAATCTTTATTGTTTAAGAAAAGCTCGCTCCACATTTCATCGTTTATTTGGGCAATTCGGGTTAAATCTCTGAAAGAGTCACCCGTGTAATATTCCATACCCGAAATATTATTACAGCACATAAGCGACACCGCTATGCAGTGGGTCAGCTGTGATAAAAATGCAATCATTTTATCATGGCTTTCTACCGAAAGCTCTGCAACACGCTTAAAGCCCAAGGTTTCGCCAAGCTCACAGCAAAGCTCAATCGCTTTGTGGGTGTTTTTGTCGGTTGGTACAACAATATAGTTGGCTTCAACAAAATCAACACCGCCACAATGTCTGACACCGCTCATTTCACGGCCTGCCATTGGGTGCGCCGCAATAAATTCAACATCAGGCCTTAGCATATCCTGAATTTTATAAACAATACTGCCCTTTACACCTGTAACATCAGTAATTATTGCACCACTTTTTAAAAGGGACTGATTTTTCTCAATCCATTCAACGAAAACATGGGGATAAAGTGCAAAAATCACCAAATCCGCCTTGCCTATCATATCAGGGTCAAGCTCTATTGTGCCTTCATCAATTATTCCCTCATTAAGAGCAAAATCAATATCCTCTTGATTTTTGGTTACAGCCGCAACCTTAAAACCCTTTTGCTTTAAAACTGTGGCATAGCTGCCACCCAAAAGGCCAAGGCCGACAATTAAAATATTCAATTCTTTACTAAGCTTCATTTAAATTCACAACCTCAGTTTCAATGCCAATAGAATTAAGGTGCAAAAAATAATCGGGAAAGCTTTTGCTTACCGCCTGTGCCCCATAAATTTCGCCGCCGTATACACTGCATATAACCGAAAGTGCCATTGCAATTCGGTGGTCATTATGAGATGAAAGCGGAGCTGTAGGTGCGTGTAATTCACACCTTTTTACTATTATTTCATTTTCAAAAACTTGCACTTTAGCACCAAATTTAGAAAGTTCCTGTGCCATTGCAACACCACGGTCACTTTCTTTGATTTTAAGGCGGTGTGTGCCAACAAATTTTGCGCCGTTTTTAAGGACTGCAGCAGTAATAAGCACGGGTGCCAAATCAGGACAATCGCTAATATCAAGCACGGGGCAACCGTTTTCAATATCGTTCATCATTGCTTTATATACCCTGTCCCCTTGGGCGCTTGTTTTTAAAAGATTAGAAACAGTAACATTACCGCCAATCAAATTAAATGCTTCAAAAAAAGCAGCGTTTGAATAATCGCCCTCTACCTTTAAATTGCGGTTTTTAAAAGTTTGACCGCCTTTAATATAAAAGGTGCGTTCATCATAGCGAATAACTCTTACACCAAAATCAGCAAGTGCCTTAATGGTTAAATTTAAATAAGAACTGCTTTCTATTCCGTTGGTGATTTCAATAATACTGTCCCCTGCTAAAAGTGGCAAGACAAACATTAATCCACTTATAAATTGGCTTGAAATATCACCACGAATTATATATTTACCTGCACACAATTTTCCGCAAAGCGAAACCGAAGTTTTAGCGGTTTTGAAAACAATATTTTGATTTTTGCAAATTTCTTCATAAACTGAAAGCGACCTTTCAAAAAGCCGTGAAGTTCCGTTAATTGTAAAATCGCTACCAAAAAGCAAACAAAGAGGTATTAAAAACCTTAATGTGCTTCCGCTTTCGCCTGCCGACATTACCCGATTTTTAGGTGCGCCATTTATGTCAATACCACCAATTGTCACGCTGTCGTTTTCAATATTAATTTTGGCGCCCAAAGCATCAAGACAGCAAAGCGTTGCCTTAATATCATCCGAAAAAGCAATGCCACTTATTACACTTTTATTAGAAAGTGCGCCACAAATTAAAAGGCGGTGTGCCATACTTTTTGAAGGGGGTGCTTTAACACGGCCCGAAGCAGTTGATGGACTAATTCTAACTATCATTATTTATCACTTCTGTTATTAATTAAAAGATTAATTGCATCGTTATATCCCTGAAAACCTTTACCGCTTATTGTACCGATACAAGCGGCACGAATAAAGCTTGTTTGACGAAAATCTTCACGGGTTGATACATCTGAAATATGCACTTCAACTGTTGCTATTCCAACCGATTTCACCGCATCTAAAAGTGCAACACTTGTGTGGGTGTAAGCACCGGGATTTATAACAATGCCGTCAAATTTTTTATATGCTTTTTGAATTGCGGTTACCAAATCACCTTCACAGTTTGACTGATAAAACGCAACCTTAACACATTTTTCTTTTGCATATAATTTAATTTTTTTGCAAAGGTTTTTATAGGTGTTATTTCCATAAATTTCAGGTTCTCTAACACCTAACATATTCAAATTTGGCCCGTTAATTACTAATATTTTCATTTAAATGCCTTCTTTTATTCGCTTTAAATTAGTGTTTATATCACCATCAGCATTGATTTTACAATCACACACCGTGGTGTAAATATTATATCTTTGGTTATAAAGCTCTTCTAAATGGTTGACGGTTTTTGAAAGTGGTCGGTCATCGGTCACCAAAAGTTTTGAAAGTGGTCGGTCAATAAACAAAATCTTGCCGTTTTGCTTTAATGCCTGAACATTTTCCGACTTTAAAACTGCACCGCCACCTGTTGCAATAACAAGCCCTTGGTTTCGTGAAACTTCCTTTATAACCTGTGTTTCAAGCATTCTAAAGTGCTGTTCGCCAAATTTCTCAAAAATTTCTGTAATAGGCATTTGGGCTTTTTTAACAATTTCATCATCAGTGTCAATAAATTTTTTATTAAGCTCTTGTGCCAAAATTTTGCCCAATGTTGTTTTGCCACATGATGGCATACCAATGAGCACTATGTTTTGTTTTTCATTTAAAATTTCATCATAAACATTGGTTTTAATGTCTTTGTTTAAAAAGATTTCAGCCGCTTTCACCGCTTGCATATAAAGCATATAAAGGCCGCCTGTTGCCTTTATACCCTGTTTTTGTGCCGCCAAAACAAGCGGTGTTTTTAATGGGTTATAAACAACATCGACAACCGCTTTTAAATTTTTGAAAGGGGTTAAATCTATCGGTTGTTCAAAATTTTTAGGGTACATTCCGCACGGGGTGGTGTTTATTATAACATCAGCATCAATTTCCTTGGCTTTATCATAAGAAATTGCACCGTTTTCCCCACTTCTAGAAACAGTATAAATTTGCTTTGCCAACATATCTATGCAAACTGCATTTGCAGTTTTTGAAGTGCCGCCGCTGCCCAAAATCAAAACAGTTTTACCGCAAACTTCAATATTATTGCTTTTGATAAGCGATTTAAGACCAAAATAATCAGTATTATAACCATAAAGTTTGCCATTTTTATTTAAGACAGTATTTACCGCACCAATTTTTTGTGCTTCGTCGCTTATATAATCAAGATACTGCATAACCGTTTGTTTGTACGGAATAGTTACATTTATACCGCAAAAATCACGATTTTTAAAAAACAAATCTATATCTTGCTTATCAATTTCTAAAAGTTCATAATCATAATCAGCAATTTTAGAATGAACAAGTTTTGAAAAACTGTGTCCCAATTTTTCGCCTATAAGACCGTACTTCATTTTTGCCACCAGTCAGTCCCAAATTTTGCTGTTAAAGCATCACAAAGCGTAATTGCAACCATACTGTCAACCACAACACGTGCACGGTGCACAATGCAAGGGTCGTGCCTGCCTGCCGCTTGTAAAACAGTGTTTTCATTGGTAGAAAAATTAACTGTGTTTTGTTCTTTGGCAATGGTGGGTGTTGGCTTTACGGCACAGCGTAAAACAACAGGCATTCCGTTTGAAATACCACCATTTATACCACCGTTATTATTGGTTTTGGTAACAATTTTGCTGTCCTTTACTTCAAATGGGTCATTAGCATTACTTCCGTTAAGGTCGGCAAAATCAAACCCTAAACCAAATTCAACACCCTTAATTGCAGGAATGGAAAAAAGTGCGTGTGAAAGCACACCTTCAAGTGTGTCAAACCAAGGTTCGCCAACACCAACGGGCAAACCTATAACCGCAGTTTCAAGCACACCGCCAACACTGTCACAGTTGGCCTTGGCTGAAAGTATTTTTTCTTTCATTTCTTCGCCTTTTTCATTATTTAAAACTGCAAAAGGCATATTATTTAATGCATCAATTTCAGATTCATAATTTGTGAAAGCAGCATCAAAAACACCGGCACATTTTGAAATATGTGTGCCAATTTTAATGCCTTTTTGCTTTAAAGCTGAAATTGCGATTGCTCCAACAGCCACAATACCTGCGGTTATTCTGCCACTAAAGTGACCGCCGCCACGATAATCTTCAAAACCGTTATATTTATTAAAAGCAACATAATCCGCGTGGGAAGGACGGGCAATAAACCTATCCGCTGCATAATCTTTAGATTTTGTGTTTTCGTTAGGAATAACCACACAAATTGGTGTGCCGGTTGTAAAGCCGCCAAAAACACCACTGTAAATTATGTAATTATCCGCTTCAACACGGGGTGTAGATATTTCACCACTTGGACGGCGCAATGAAAGCTGATGCTTTATAAAAGCTTCATCAACAGGTATACCCGCAGGCATACCGTCAAGCACAGCGCCGATACCTGCACCGTGGCTTTCACCAAAAACTGTAACCGTTACATTTTGTCCTAAACTGTTTTTCATTTAATAATCACTTCTTTAAGTTCAGATAATGTCATTTTTCTAATTTCAAAACTGCCAATTTCATTAACCCAAATAACCGATATACTATCCCCTGATTTTTTCTTATCAAAAGAAATTGTTTTGATTATCTCATCGGCATTTATTTCACATTTTGTTGGTAAATTAAGCTTTTCAAGTGCAGTTAAAATTTGTGCTTTTACACTTTGGCTGCAGCAATAAAGCATGCCAAGTCCTACACATTCGCCATGAAAAAGATTACCTAAATTTGCGCTTTCTATGGCGTGGCCTATAGTGTGGCCAAAATTTAAAACCTTGCGTATTCCCTGCTCTTTTTCGTCTTCTTCAACCACTTTTCTTTTGATTAAAAGACTTTGCTCGATTACATAATCAATATTAAGTTCTTCTTTTTGGAAAGCTTTAAAAAGTTTTTCGTCAAATGTTGCGGCCATTTTTAATGCTTCCGCCAAACCATTTGAAATTTGACGCTGCGGTAATGTTTTCAATGTGTCAGGGTCAATTATAACCGCTTTTGGCGGATAAAAAGCACCCACAATGTTTTTAATGCCGCAAAAATCAATAGCAACTTTACCACCAATTGAAGAATCAACCTGTGAAAGCACCGTTGTGGGAATATTATAAAAATCGATACCACGCATAAAAGTAGCTGCCGCAAAACCGGCCATATCACCAACAACACCGCCGCCAACTGCCACAACACAGTCGCTTCGTGTAAAACCATTAAAGGCCAACTGCTTTAAAATTGCTTGGTATGTTTCAAAATTTTTACTTTCTTCACCTTGTAAAAAGGTAAAAATATATCCATCACCGCATTGTGCCGCTACCGTTTTTGCATACACTTCGGGAACACCGCTATCGGTAACAACAAGCACCTTGCGGTTAAGGTTTAAATATTCTTTTAAATTATTTAAAACACCACGGTTTATAACAATGTCATACTGCCCCGAAGATGTTTTTGTGGTAAGTATCATAAAATTACTTCCTTTTCGAAGTTACCAATTATTCTTAAATCGCTGCATTTTTCGTTAAGTTTCAAAAGCATTTTTTTGCCCTTTTCACCATTTATATTACCTTCGCCTTCAACAAAGAAGTAATAATTCCATATAAGTTCTTTGGTGGGACGGCTTTTAAGCGCTTTAAGGTTAAAACCATTTTCACCAATAATAGAAATGGCTTTGCCAAGTGCACCTGCTTCATTAGAAACGGTGAAAAGCAAAATAAAATGATTATCCGCTGCGGATGGTGCCTTTGCCGTGCGTGAGAAAACCGCAAAACGAGTAGTATTGTTACTGCTTTGGTTAATGTGACCCTCTAACTTAACAAGGTCATATTTTTCGGCCGCTTCTTCGCTTGCAATGGCAGCAATATCAAGTCGGCCACTTTCGGCAACAAATTTTGCAGCAACTGCAGTATTAACCGCTTCAATAGTTTTAAAACCACGGCTTTTAATATATTCGCTGCATTGCCCCAAAGCTTGTGGGTGGCTTATAACTTCTTTTATATCCGAAATTGCGGCGCCTTTATTTGCCAAAAGATTTTGCACAACCGAAATATCATAAACACCGTTTATGTAAAGAGGGCCAAAAAATGCAAGGTCCATTACCTGCCCAACATCACCGTTGAAACTGTTTTCTATCGGCAATATTACACAGTCGCATTCGCCATCTACAACCGAATTATAAGCCGATTTAAAATCAGGATATGGTACGGCTTTAGCGTCGGGAAAAACTTTATTTGCCGCAATGTTGGCAAATGCACCCTCTACCCCGCTGAACGCCACCTTCATACCTTCAAGAAGGCGGTGTTGATAGCGTTTTGAAACTTCCATATTGTGTGTAACAAAATCTACATAATAACCTTTTAATTCATTGTCGGTAAAGGCGTTGGTATTTCGAGCAAGAACTTCTTGCTCACGCTGACTGTCAAACACCTGTATACCATGAAGTTTTTTATATTCGGCAACAGTTTTTGCAGCTTTCATTCTTTCTAAAAAAAGCTCGCGCATTTTACCGTCAACATCGTTGATAATTTGCCTTGCTTTTTCAAGGTCGGTCATTTATATTCCTCCATAAGTGCCTTAAAGGCAGGTAAAGATTTTAAAATTTGCTTTTCACTTACGCAATAGCTTATACGAACATAACCCTCATAGCCAAAGCTGTCACTTGGCACAAGTAAAAGTTCATACTTTTTAGCACGTTCGCAAAAAGCGTTAGCATCTTCTTCAGGTGATTTCATAAAGAGATAAAACGCACCGTCGGGCTTTGCACACTTATAACCATATTCGCTAAGCGAATTATATAAAATATCACGGTTTTTCTTATAAACATCAACATCAGCCGTTAAACCGATGCATTCTTTAACTGTATATTGCAAAAGACTTGGTGCACAAACAAAGCCAAGCGCTCTTCCTGCACCGCAAACCGCTGCATATATATCGGTTGGATTATCTGTTTTAGGTGACACGAAAATATAACCAATACGTTCACCTGGTAAAGAAAGCGATTTACTGAAAGAATAGCAAACTATTGTATTATCATAAAAAGCAGGTATATAAGGCACTTCCATACCATAAACAAGTTCACGATATGGTTCGTCACAAATTATGTAGATTGATGTGCCAAATTCGGCCTGTTTTTCGTTTAAAAGGTTTGAAAGCTTAATAATTGTTTCTTCTGACAATACAACGCCTGTTGGGTTGTTTGGTGAATTAACAATAATTGCTTTTGTATTTTTATTAATTGCCTTTTCTAAAGCAGTGAAATCAATTTGAAAATCACCTTCACTGCATTTTACAACCTTGAAATTAGCGCCTGCTTTTTCAGCAAAAACACGATATTCAGGGAAAAATGGTGCCAAGGCAATGACTTCATCACCACTGTTAACAATAGCGGTTAAAGAAATGGTTAATGACGCCGCCGCACCACAAGTCATATAAATTAAATCGGGGCTTGCGCTAACGCCAAAACGGTCGGTAATACTGTCGCTTATCGCTTTTCTAACCGTAGGATCACCTTGGGCAGAGGTATAACCATGAAGTTTTACAGGGTCAGTTTCGGTAATAAGTCGTGCCATTATTTCCCTAACCTTTTCGGGTGCAGGAATGCTTGGATTACCAAGACTAAAATCAAGCACATTTTCAGCACCAATTTCAGCACGGCGCTTGTTTCCATATTCAAATATTTCACGAATTACCGAACGAACTTTACCAAGTTCAGTCATTTTATTATTTATCATTTCTTTCCCTCGTTTTCTAAAAATATAAAAAACCCGCAATAATCACGCTTTTAAAAAGCATGACAACTGCGGGCTGAATGTAATATTAAAAACACAACCTAAATCATGTTTTTAAAGTGCACAGACAGTCCGCATTATTAAAGTGATAAAATCGAAAATATTTCTTTACGAACAAACTGTCCACTTCCTTTCAACATGATAACTGCATTTTACTACCAAAAAACATAAAAGTCAACTGTGATTTTGCACAAACTTTAACGCTTTAAAGTGTTGAAAAAGGATAATATTTATAAACATATTAGTTCGTCGGCCTATTTTTTCACAAAACTTATTATAATGCGATAAACAAGTCCTATTATCTATTCAATTTCAAGTTCCTTTAAAGAACGCATTTGATAGTCAACATTCTTTAAAAGTTCGGGCTTTTTAATTGCAACTGCCGCACCCCTTACAACGCTGTGTGTTGGGTCTTCCATTTGATGAACCTTTATGCCCAAATAATCTGAAATAAGCTGTGCAAAGCCCGAAAGTTGTGAACCACCGCCTGTAAGATACATACCGTCAGCCATAATGTCGGCAACTAAGTCGGGGTCGGTTTTATTTATAACCTCGCGAATGGCATTGCAAATAAGCTTTAATGTATCTTTAATCGCATCATACACTTCGCCTGAAGTGATTTCGAAGCTTTCAGGAAGCCCCGAAAAGATATTTCTTCCCTTTGCAACCATTGCAACTTCGATATCACGTTTAACCGCACAGCCAACCTTAATTTTAATGGCTTCGGCTGTTAATTGGCCAATTTCAATATTGTATTCACGCCTTACATAGCGAATAATTTGTGCATCAAAATCAAAGGATGCAATTTTAAAAGAATCACACGCCGCAATACCACCAAGCGATATAACCGCAACATCGGTTGTACCTGCGCCTATGTCAACAATTAGTGTGCCATGCGGAACCGAAAAATCAAGCCCCAAACCGAAAGCAATAGCAAGCGGACCTTCAATAACGGTAATGTTTCTGCCCCCTGCCGCCTCAACAACATTTGAAAGCGAATGGTGCTGAAGTTCGGTAAGACCTGCGGGTAATGTTGCCATTATCCTTGGACGCAAGATTTTATTGCCAAATGCTTGCTCCATATAATTTTTAAGCATAAGCTCGGTTAAGTCATAATCTGAAATTACGCCGTGTTCAATTGGGTAAACGCTCAAAAGACTGTCGGGCGTTCTGCCAATTGTTTGCTTTGCCTTTTCACCATAATAAACCGGTTCCCAAGTTTCACTGTCAACTGTTACAACATTTGGCAGTTCTAACACAACCTTAGAACTTGAAAAAATTACAGTTTTTGAAGAACCTAAATCTATACCAATATCTGTAGCCATTATTCCTTTTCCTTCTTCTTATTTTTTGCAGTCATAAGACCTGTCACACAATAAACCTTGTCGGCGCCCAACAGCAAAAGTTGTTTTGCACATTCATCAAGAGTTGCGCCTGTGGTTTTAATATCATCAACAAGTAAAACGGTTTTACCATTTAACTTATATTTTCTGTTACATTCATATCTGCCCTTAACATTTTTAAAACGCTGATCAAAATTAAGTTTATGTTGAATTTTGGCGGCTTTTTTGCAAATTATTAAATCTTTAAAAATGGGAACATTTAAAATTTTGCAAATTTCATTTGCCAAAAGTTCGCTTTGATTAAAGCCCCTTTTCATTTTTCTTTTAAAGGTTGTGGGCACAAATGTAACCATATCAAAGTTTATGTCACTAAAAGCGGTTTTAACGGTTAAAGCCATACGTTCGGCAAAGAATTTTGCAATATGTTCTTTCCTGCCAAATTTAACACGATACATTGCATTTTGCATAACACCATCGTTATAAAACGGTGCGACACAACCATTAAAATGAAACACCCGTTTAAAGCAGCGGCACTCTTTTTTAGGCATACCACAACGACTGCAACATTTTATAAAATCAACCGTTTCGGCCATTTCAGCACAATATTCACACAAAAATTCATTTTCGGGTATTATTTCCCCACACGCCACACAAACATTTGGGAAAAGTGCCGAAATAATTATGTTAAAAAGTTGTTTCACGGGCATTATCCTTTAAAAACTTTTGTAAAGCAGTATAGCGAAGTGTTTTCTTATCGTTTTCAACCATTGCTTGCCAAATACCTTCATCCCCAACCAGAATAAGCATTTTTTTGGCACGTGTAACCGCTGTATATAAAAGATTTCGATAAACAAGGCGCGAAGGCACATCGCAAAGCGGAATTATAACATAATCGTATTCGCTGCCCTGACTTTTATGAACAGTTATGGCATAAGCAAGCTCAAGCTGTGACAAATCTTCAGAAAAATAGGTCACAACCCTGTCATCAAACCTGACCTTTAACATATTTGCACGAATATCAATTTCGGTAATATATCCCACATCACCATTAAAAATACCGCTGCCATATTCACCATTGTCTTTTTTAAACATTATGTCATAATTGTTTTTAATTTGCATAACCTTATCGCCTTCACGGAAATAAACACCCTTATATGCCATTTGGTGCTTGTCCCTGGAAGTTGGGTTAAGGTTTGCTTGTAAAACATTATTTAAATTCAAAGTGCCCGTATCCATCATTCTTGAAGGACACAAAACCTGAATATTTGTAAGCGGATTAACCCCATAGGTTGAAGGTAACCTTTCAGTAATAAGCGAAACCACCGTATCAACTGTGTTATACTTGTCCGACCGTTTCATAAAAAAGCAGTCGGTTTCAGGGGTGTTAAACTGTGCTTCATCGCCATTTATTATGGCGTGTGCGTTATTGATTATCATACTTTTAGATGCTTGTCTAAACACCTTGCGAAGTCGTATTGATGGGAAAATATCTGCCGCCAATATATCGCTTAAAACATTGCCGGCGCCAATGCTTGGCAACTGGTCGGAATCGCCGACCAAAATAATTCGGCACGAAAGCCGCAATGCCTTTAACAAATTATCAAACAAAAGGGTGTCTATCATTGATGATTCATCAACGATTATCACATCACATTCAAGCGGGTTTTTCTCGTTGCGGTTAAAATATGGCTTGTCATTTTCGCCCCATTCAACTTCAAGAAGACGGTGAATGGTTTTAGCTTCTTTTCCCGTAAGTTCAGTCATACGCTTGGCAGCACGACCTGTTGGTGCGGCAAGTTCGATAACAAGGTTTCGACTTTCGAAAAGTTTTATTATGGCATTAAGGGTGGTGGTTTTGCCTGTGCCGGGGCCACCTGTAAGCACTAAAATACCGCTTTCAAATGCTTCGAAAATTGCACGGCGTTGCAAATCTTCAAACTTTATACCAAGTCGGTTTTCAACATTTTCAATTTCAAGCTCGTCCACCGTAACTGCCGCATTCATAAAACGCTTTACCGAACAAAGTCTTGCGGCAATATGCTCTTCAGCATTGTGATATTCGGGAATTGATAAAAATTCGCGCCCATCAATAATCTCACTTGAAAGCCGAAAACAATCAATAAGGCGCTGACAACATTCTTCAACAACATAATCCTTTGCCGACAAAAGCTGACACGCAACATTTACAAATTTATCACGCGGCAAACAGGTGTGACCGTTATATAAATTTTTTCTTAAAACATATTCTACCCCTGCCGAAACCCTAAGTTCGCTGTTCATATCAAACTGATAATCTGTGGCTATTTCTTCAGCAAGGTCAAAAGTAAAATCTATCCCCTCTTCGCAAAGGGCATAAGGATTGGCTTTAATAATTTCAATAGCATTTGCCCCAAATTTGCGATAAATTCCAACGCATTTATCAGGGGTAATATTATATTTTGAAAGCATAAGCATTATATCTCTAACGCCATATTGCTTTTTATATTCTTCGTGAATTTGCATGGCCTTATTTAAAGAAATTCCCTTTAAATTAGCCATATCTTCAGGGTGGTTTTGTATTATATCAAGGGTGCTTGTGCCGAATTTTTCAACCAAACGGGTGGCAGTTGTTGGGCCAACCCCTTTAATTGCACCCGAAGAAAGATACCTTAAAATTGCGGCGGAATTTTCAGGCGTTTTTTGTGTGAAGGACTGCACCTTGAACTGTTCGCCGTATGTTGCATGAACGGTATATTCGCCCTCAAGCTCAACCGAATCACCCTCGTTAATAAAAGGCAGTGTACCAACAACCACAACCTCTTCGGTTTTGGTTTTTAAAACTGCAACTGTATAAGCATTTGCTTCATTGCGAAAGGTTATTTTTTCAATAATGCCTGAAATGATTTCCATTTTACCCTTTCCTTTCGCAATAAATTTTTATATCATTCAGTTTTGCAAATTTTTCACATTCAAAACAAGTTTCATCGCTTAAATCATACGCCAGTGCAATTATTTCATCGGCATATTTAACGCCCAACCACAAATATTGCTCACACACAAATTCCAGCTGTTTTATGGCGGTTTCTTCACTTAAGGTCACTACCACACGAACATTTGGGTTTCCTTTTGGCAAAATTGTCTTAAGTTTTAAAATATGTAAAAATTCACTTAAACCCAAAAGCGCAAATACCAAAACGATGAAAAACAATAAAAACTTCATAAACAACGACTCCCCCTTGCTTTATATTACGCAAGGGGAAATCTTTTTGTTAAAACTATTATTTTTTTGAAATGGTAACGGTTGAAGTATAAGTTCCTACAACCCAAACATTTTTATAATCTTTTAAAGTGAACACAGCATCTACTGTGTGTTGTCCTTCAATTTTATTGGTTAAATCAACCTTTGCAGTTATTTTATCTGCTGTAATTTTTCTGATCACTGCACTTGGACCGCAAATTTTAACATTTTTAATTGAGGTTTGTTTGCTTTTAAGTGCCTTATCCAAACCAATGGTTTTAATTTCGGATATAGTTAAAACCTTTTCATCATAGTTGTTGGTGTTAACTGTCACCTCAAAGGTTTCAAAATTATCAATAAGTCTAACACCTTCGGGCAATTTGGGTGTTACCGCAAATGTTTTATTTGTTAATGAAAGTGTTGAAACATCAATAGCCGACAAGGTGATTTTATCGGTTTTTTCGATAATTTCAGGTGCACCGATTATATCCACCTTAGCGTGATCAACGGTGTATTTAATTGTTGATTTATCAAAACCGTCAGGTAAATTTGTAAAGTCAGCAACAACCGACACGGTCTTCTTTTTAGAAATTGGCACCTTAACCTTAACTTCTTCAGCGTTAAGGGTAATATTTTCAAGCGAAATTTTCTTGCCGTCCTCATCCAAAAGTTGGATTTTAGCATCAAATGTTTCAGTTACTGACAAAACACGATTAACATCACACACAGCAACGGCCGATGCGATTTGATTAAGCTTGCTTCTTGGGCCTGTAACCTTTAAAACATCCCCTTCTATGCCGCTTACAATACCGCTTTCGGCGATAAGACCGCTTGTGGCTGAAGCACCTTTGGCGTCGGCCTTAACAACAAATTCTTTTGTGTCGAAATAGTCAAAATCAAGCTTAATGGTTGAAGGTGAAATACTTAAAACCTCATAATCTGTCGAAGAACGTGTTACCGCGACATCCAACTTGTACTGACCCGGGGCATCAACCGATGCGGCCGAAACATAAACAGTTACATCTTCAGGTCGAAGAGAAGAAACAACATAGCTTGGTCCCCTAACAACCACACTGATTTTTTGTGAAGCGGCATCGCCCACAATATTCATATTGTTTTCAGCAGCAAAAGTGTTTTGCAAATTAACATTAAGCGAAAGACCGGAAAAAGTGCGTTCACGCATTGGGTTTTCCTGTGTTACAATTACAAGCCATAATACAAATGCTAAAAATATTGAAAGTGGTATGATAACCTTTTTATTATAAAGAAGCCCCTTAATTGCGGAAGATTTTATAGCTGTTATTTTTTTTGACATTTTAAAATTCCTCCCCCTTATTTGTTCTTCTTAAATGGATTGATATTTTTAAGTATGCTGGTAACGCTTGTTTTCTTTTCTTGGTCATCAGTCTTAATTAACAATCGGCGAAGTTCAGCCGCAGCGGTAACAGAATTATAATTACGGGTGATTTTACCACCAACCGCAATTGAAATTGTGCCGGTTTCTTCAGAAACAACCAAAACCACAGCGTCGGAATTTTCGCTCATACCCATTGCGGCCCTATGGCGTGTACCCATTGAAGAGTTTATTAAATCACTTTGGCTAAGTGGCAAAATACAACCTGCAGCATAAATTCTGCCCTGTCTTACAACAACAGCACCATCATGAAGTGGTGACTTGGGGAAGAAAATATTATTAACAACCGAAACCGAAGCCATAGCATCGGTAATGGTTCCGGTATTAATAATTTCACCAAGTTGGGTTTCACGTTCGAAAACAATTAAAGCACCAATTTTCTTTTCTTGCATAAAGCCGGCGGCCTTACAAATTTTATCAATACTTTCGGCCTGCACGCTTTCGGCTTCGTCAAAAAGCTGACTTGCGCTGATTTTGGTGCGACCAACCCTTTCAAGAATGCGGCGAAGCTCAGGTTGGAAAATAACAGCAGCGGCGATAATAACAAAATCTATCGCCTTTGAAAGTACCCATTGAATTGTAACCAAGTTCCACCATTTTGCCACAACAAAAACAACAAGCAAAATTGCAAGACCCTTAACAAGCTGACCTGCGCGCGATTCACGCAAAAAGACAATGCTTTGATAAATCACATAAGAAATTACAGCTATGTCAACTATATCAGCAATGCCAATATTGGAAACCGCATAAAACAGCTGATTAAAAATCATATAAATGGTATCGAAAAAACCACTCATTGTTTAACTTCCCTTCGTGCATTATATAACTAACTATATTTACTATATATATATTAGCACATAACAAAATATCATTCAATAGTAAAATTAAATTTATTAGACTTTTTTTGCAAGGTTTATAAGTGTTTCCACCTCGGCTTCGGTATTAAATGCGGAAAAAGACGCCCTTAAAGTGCCAAAATCAGTGGTGCCAAGCATTTTATGTGCTGTTGGGGCACAGTGAAGTCCCGCCCTTAAAGCAATGCCATTTTTAGAAAAGAAATCATTTGCAGTGTCACTTCTAACACCAACAACATTAAAGGGTAAAACCGGTGCATATTTATGCATTTGCGGTGGGTTTGTATAAATTATAATTTTTCGGTTTTTCAAAAAACCTTCATAAAGCTTTTTTGAAAGTTTCATTTCAAAATTATAAATTTTTTCTATGCCAACCTTATTTACAAAATCAATTCCAGCTGAAACGCCCGCTATTGCAGGTACGCTTAATGTGCCGCTTTCAAGCATTTCGGGCAAGGTATTGGGCTGTAAAAATTCAAGCGAAGATGTGCCTGTGCCGCCTTCTATCACCGTGTTTTGTATGGGGTTTGTGCAAACTAAAATGCCAACACCCATTGGTGCATAAAGTGACTTATGTGGCGCAACACAAAGATAATCAATATGCATTTTTTGCATATTTATTGGTATTATACCCGCCACCTGTGCTGCATCAAGACAAAAATATACACCCCTTTTTTTGCAAATTTTTGCAACTTGTGCAAAGGGCAAAATTTGTCCCGTAACATTTGATGCACCCGTCATTATAACAAGCTTTGTATTAACCTTTAATTTGCTTTCGAAATCTGCCACGGTGTCTTCGGCATTTTCAAAAACATTTGCCACATCAAAGTTTATTCCTGTTTTTACAAGTGGGCGCATTACTGCATTATGTTCAAGTGACGACACAACAGCGTGATCTCCCCTGTTTAAAACACCCTTTATAACATAATTCAAAGCGTGTGTACAGTTTTGTGTGAAAACAACATTTTCTGCACCCTCAGCACCAAAAAAATCTGCAACCTTTTGACGTGTTTTATACACCATATCAGCCGTATTAAGCGCCGCTGTATGACCGCTTCTGCCCGGATTTGCCGAAAAATTTTTAAGCGCATAATTTACAGCATTTATAACCGATTGCGGTTTATGTCCGCTTGTAGCTGCATTGTCAAAATATATCATAATAAAAAATCTTCCTTTCGAAAAAGAGCACCTCTTGCGAGGCGCTCTGTGATAAATATTACTCTGCGGTTATTTTTAAAATTTTTACACCGCCGTTTTTTAAAATTTTTTCTGCTTTTTCAATGTCACCATTAAAAATAAGGACATATCCGCAGCCCAGAGTGTTATCGCCGGTGATTCTTTCAATCTTAACCGTAAAGCCGTTTTTACGCAATAAGTCCCTACCCTTTATAGCATAGGTGACTGTTCCTGTAGCTATTACATATCTTTTCATTTAATTCACTCCGCTAACACATATTATGCCAAAGTGATGAAAAGGGATATAAATTTTACATTTCTTCTTTATAATATTTAATTGTAACAATTAAAATAAGCGGAAATATAATAAGCCCTGCACCACCAAAAAGTTTAAGCCCTGCAAACATTGATATAAGTGTAAATAATGGATTTATGCCTATTTGCTGCGAAACAATTTTGGGTTCCAAAAAATTTCTTAAAATTAAAATTATAATATACATAACCGAAAGCCCCACCGCCAAAGTGGGGTTTCCGAAAAAGGCGCAATAAAGTGTCCAAGGCAAAAGAATTATTCCCGTGCCAAAAACGGGCAAAAAATCAACCACAGCGATAATTAACGAAACAATAAACGCATTTTTAACCTTTAAAACGGTTAGCCCCAAAAATATCTCGACAAAGGTTATAATCATTAAAATAACATAACCCTTAACAATTTTGAAAATGCTTTGCGTAAATATCTTTTTAATACGCAAAAACCTTTCATAAAATCCATTCTTGCAAAGCGACTTTAAAAATTTTGAAAGCCCGTCAAAATCTCTCGAAATATAGCATCCTGCTACCAAAGCCACTATACTGCTTAACAAAAAAGTCGGCACGGCCTTAATGGTTTTTTTGATAATATTTGTTAAAAATTGCGTGGCAGTATTTAAAAAATTGTCGGCAACATTGCTTAAAGTAAAGGTGAAATCACCGGGTAAATTTTTTAAAAAATATTCTTCAATTTTTTGAAAAAACGCAACTACTTTTTCAAAAACATGGGGCAAATACTCAATAATTCCTGCCGAAGATACAATTATTTTCCACAATATAAACCCAAGGGTTGCGGCAAAAATAATATAAATTGCCGCGCACAGAAAAACTGCGTAAAATTTCTTTGAAAACTTTGTTTTTTCGCTTAAAAATTTGGCGGGTTTTTGGGCTGCGGCCGCAATTAGAACTGAAAATACAAAAGGTAACATACCGCCAAGCAAAAAACGGCACAAAACAACCGCTATAGCACCTATTATAAATATATATGCAAAATTGATTATAAACTGTTTTTTTGCATTAAGTTCCAAATTTTTTCCGCCTTTTTAATAAAATTTTATCAAATTTAACATTATTATAAAAATTATGTTTTTAACCTTGATTTTTTTCAAAAAGTGTACTATAATTGAAAACAATAGTTTTTGTACGGAGAACACTTATGAAAAAATCAAGCTATCTTTTAGTGGATTCACAGGTTTTGCCAAGTGTGTTTGAAAGCGTTGTTTATGCTAAGGAACTTTTGGCTAACGGACAAGCACAAAATGCTACTCAAGCCGCAAAAATGGCCGGCATTTCAAGAAGCGCTTTTTATAAGTATAAGGATTTTGTTTTTAAATATTCCGGTACTGACCAAAATACGCTTACCATCTTTGCAAAGCTTTCTGACAAAGCAGGTGTGCTTTCTTCACTAACAACTGCTCTTTATGAATTCGGCGCAAATATTCTGACTGTTAATCAAGCCATACCGGTTGATGCCGCAGCAGATGTTTCAATAACAATTAAAACAGACGATATAAATGTTTCAATTGAAGAAATGATGCAATCGCTTAGTAAAATTAGCGGTGTCATTTCAATTAAAAGTATGAACGGGGTAAAATAATGATAAATATTGCTATTATGGGACACGGTGTTGTAGGTTCGGGCGTGGCTGAAATTTTAATCAACCATAACGACCGCATCGCAAAGCGTGTTAAACAAGACATTAATGTTAAACATATTCTTGATTTAAGAGATTTTGATGTTAATTACAGCGACAAATTTACAAAAGATTTTAACGATATTTTAAACGATGACAGTGTTAGCGTTGTTGCCGAAGTTATGGGCGGCATCACCCCGGCTTATGATTTTGTAAAGTCCTGCCTTTTAAAAGGAAAAAGCGTTGTTACATCTAATAAAGAGCTTGTAGCCGCAAAGGGTGCCGAGCTTATCAAAATTGCCAATGAACAAAATGTAAGCTTTTTGTTTGAAGCAAGTGTTGGCGGCGGCATTCCGGTATTACGCCCAATTTCAAATTGCCTTGCAGCAAACGAAATTGATGAGATTTGGGGCATTTTAAATGGCACAACAAACTACATTTTAAATAAAATGATAGTAGATAATATGGATTTTGCTTCAGCTTTAAAGTTAGCACAAGACTTGGGCTTTGCCGAAAGAAACCCGGCAGCCGATGTTGAAGGTCACGATGCATGCCGCAAAATTTGTATTTTATCTGCATTGGCTTATGGCAAACATGTTTATCCCGACCAAGTTAAAACCCAAGGCATTACAGAAATTACACTTGATGATGTTGAATATGCCGACAATTTCGGTGCTGTTATTAAGCTCATCGGCCATTCTAAAAAGGTTGATAACGGCAAAATCATTGCATCGGTTCGCCCCACTTTAGTTAGTCGCAGCCACATTTTAGCCAGTGTAAACGGCGTATTTAACGCAGTTGTTGTAAACGGCGACCAAACAGGCGAAGTTGCGTTTTACGGCAAGGGTGCCGGTAAAGAAGCCACCGCAAGCGCCGTTGTTGGTGATATTATTGACTGTATCAAAAACCAAAACAATGAAAAATATCTTACATGGGACGATGGTCATTCTGATTATGTTGACACCGATTATGAAGAATGTGCCCCACTTTATGTAACTTTAAAATGCG
>JAZKYB010000137.1:0-3136 GCA_045611905.1 Acutalibacteraceae bacterium
GGTGAAGATACCGCCGCCAACACGGGCAAATAACGCCATTGAAGAGGCACCCATACCGAAAGTAAGCATTGAACCCGAAATTTCTGCAGGGGTTAATTTGAAAATAAATTTAAGCAAGAGGAACCAAACTGAAATGTCCAACAGGCCAAGACCGACAACGGTAAAGCCCATAACACTGCCAGCGGAAAACGCAATGCGAAGACCCTTGTTTAAACCTTCGCGACAAGCATTAGCAGTTCGCGAATTTGCAAGAGTGGCGATTTTCATACCAATAAAACCTGAAAGGGCAGAGAAGAAACCGCCTGTTAAAAATGCAAAAGGCACATAAGGTGATAATAACTTGAAAACGGCCATAACACCTAAAGCCACAAACATAATACCAAAGAAAATAATAACAATTTTATATTGGCGTTTTAAGTATGCATTAGCACCTTTGCGAATTGATTCTGAAATTTTTTTCATAAGGTCGGTGCCTTCTGAAAATTTTAATACTTTGCGTGACATTATAAACGCGAACAGCAATGCAAACAAAGCACCAGCAAAGGTTAAAAGCATGATAGTTATTTCCATAAAAACCCTTCTTTAGTATAAAGTATTAAATCTTTGTAAAATTAGTTAAAATTTAGTTGTAAAGAATATTATAACACAAATTTTCTTAATTGCAAGGGATAATTGTGAAATATTTGTCATTTTGTTTATAAGAATTATATCTATATATTTACACGACCCCAATAATATGTTATACTATTTTGGAAATAAAACTGTAAATGTGAGAAATATAATGAATTGGTATAAATTTGACATTCGTAAATTTAGTGATGAAGAATACGAAAAATGGTATTCTTTAATGAGTGAAGAAAAGAAAATCAGGGTTTCAAAATTTCGCAACATAGATGATAAAAAACGCACAGTTGCAGGGGAAATGTTGGCACGCAATGCAATTAGTGAAATTTGTGGTGTAAACGCTTGTGAAATTGCTTTTTTGTTGACTGAATTTGGTAAACCTTATGTTAAAGATTTAAATGCGGAATTCAATATAAGCCACAGCAACAATATGGTTGTTTGTGCTGTTCATAATATACCTATTGGAATTGATGTTGAAGAAATTAGACCTATTGATTTATCAATTGCAAAGCGTGTTTGTGACGAGCAAGAGCTTAAATATATATTTGGATATTTGCCAAATGATAAAGATTTTAAGTTTTCAGAAGATTCAGCTGTTTTAAAACGGTTTTTTGAAATTTGGACCGCAAAAGAGGCGTATAGCAAATGTGTTGGTAAGGGCTTATCGATAATTAACCAACCTGCAAATTGTAATTTCAAAAAAACAATTGTTGAAGATAATTATGTTATAACTATTACATATTAAAAAAGTCTGGGCTAATCAAAGCTCAGACTTTTGTTTTGATAAAATGTTTGAAAGTTCATCAAAGGTAACAAATGTATAACCAAGTTTATTAAGCAGTTTTATCAATTGCTTAATATGTTTTCCATAATCTTTTATACCATAACTTAAATAAAATTTGTCATAAAGTTTTAAATCTTTTAAGACGGGTATGTTTTGATGCGTTAGTTCAAACGGATGCAAATAGAAGACATAATAGTCATTATTTTTAAGGTATTCAGTAATTAAACTTTTAATAAATGGCCAAAAACCAAGGCGAATGTAACCGCCGCCCGAAATTGGATAAGGAAAACCAAACATTTTGTGTTTGGGAATACCAAATTCAAAAAAATTATCATTTTGATAAATGTTTTTTGAAATTTTTCTAAAGCTATCAAGATTTAATTTTACTGTATGCCTTGCTGCCAAAAAATCAAGAAAGCTGGAATCATATTTGAAACCAATTTCTTTTATAATATTAAGGTGTTGTTCATCCATACTGAAAAACGGAGCCCTAAAACCCGAAATTTCGATGGAAAACATTTTTGATAATTCGTTTTTGGCTTTGGTTAAATTGTGTTTAAATGTTTCACAGTCAATTTTAACAGGGGCTTCATGCTCGTAATTATGAAGGGCAAGTTCATGACCGTTTTTAATGCAAGTTTTTAATTTGTCGACCATTTGTGGCGCAAGCGTCCCAACGGTAAATAATGTGCTTTTAATATTATGGTCATCAAGTATTTTTATATATTCGTCAAAACCATCCAATAGGTCAATATCAACTTGTTCGTTTGAATATCTAACACATTCTGTGTCGGTAAATGCCTCAACATCCATTGTGAAAATGGCATATTTCTTTTTAAACATTATATTATCCTTTGAAAAAATCTATAATAGCGTCATCATATTTTTCAATGTTGTTAAGTCTTAAATGCGAATGACAACCTTTTGAAAACCAAACAATTTTTTTGTCTTCACACGGACAGGCATCAAAAAGTTTTTGTGACTTTTGGGGTAAAGAATAAATGTCCTTTTCGCCATAGAGAAACAAAATTCTTGCATCTTTTTTAAGCTTTTTAATTGCACTAATTGGCTTGTCTTTATATACATTTGTTTTTGTGCATCGTTTAATATGCAACATAACCAAATCTAAAACAGGGAACAAGGGGCGTTTGTCGGCTATCATATGTTGTTTAAATGTTTCCCTAAACGACACAAAGCAGCCATCGGTTACAAAACCTCTTACATAATCTGGGCAATTTTCATTAATCATAGCAAAAATTGCTGCTGCTGTACCAATGCAAATTCCGTGATACCAAACCTCTTTATTGTTAAATTGTTCTGCCATATGTTTAGACCAAGCAAGTATATCGCCGGATTCTTTTAAGCCAATTGTGTTATAGATACCATCACTTTTGCCGTGACAACGTGTGTCAATTACTAAAACATTAAAGCCAGCTTCCTTATATGGGGACGCAAAAAAGTATGAATATATTAAGCATTCACATCTGCCGGGAATTATAATAACGCATCTATCATGGCCAAAATCGAAATATTCACCATATAAGTTTAGGTCGTCGTTTTTGATTGCAACCTCGGTTATATACTCTTTATTAGCGTCAGCCCATGCAATGCCTCGGTTCCACATTTCGATTTGCTCTTCATTTTCGGGTGCCGAACAAACACGACCCCATTTTTCAGGATTTGTTCTTACTAGTTGTTCTTTATATACCGTTTTTGAAATAGGATAGG
>JAZKYB010000138.1:0-2839 GCA_045611905.1 Acutalibacteraceae bacterium
CTTTATCTTCAAGCTTTGCTTTAATATATGGTGGCAATGGCATTTGACCAACTTCGTCCAAAACTGCAAAAAATTCACCATTTGGGTTAAATTTTACAATACGATTGTCGTCATCAAGCACTTCAATAACTTCAGCAGATAATTTGTCAGAAAAAGTAAATTGATGCCCTACTTTTGCTTTTTTGCCTGGCCCTGCCAAACATTCCCACACATTTTGCTCTTTTTGTTTTAAAAGCACAAATTCAACAACGCTACCTGTATCGGTACGGGTACCAAAAATGCGTGCAGGTAAAACACGGGTATCATTTAAAACAAGGCAGTCGCCCGCTTTTAAATAATCAAACACATCGTAAAAATGTTTATGTGCTAAATCGCCTGTTTTCTTATTAAATACCAAAAGGCGTGAATTATCACGCGGTTCAATTGGGGTTTGAGCGATAAGTTCTTCAGGTAAATCATAATAAAAATCGCTTGTTTTCATTTTTTCCCTTTTCTTTCTTAAAATAGCATAAAACCATTTGACAAAAAGTGTCTAAAATGGTATTATTGTTTAGATATAATTATATATTATAGTAAATTTGAATATATATCAAGTATAATTTTCAAATTTCGAAAGGAATGTGTAAAAATGAAAAAATACAATGTTGGTATTATTGGTGCTACCGGTATGGTTGGTCAGCGTTTTGCGCTTTTACTTTGCGACCACCCTTGGTTTAATGTTACTGCTTTGGCAGCAAGTTCAAATTCGGCCGGCAAATCTTATACCGAAGCTGTTGGCAACCGTTGGGCAATGACTTCCCCAATGCCCGAAAACCTTAAAGATATGATGGTTTATGACGCTGAAAAAGACATTGACGAAATTGTTTCAAAGGTTGATTTTGTTTTCTGCGCCGTTAATATGAAAAAGGATGAAATTAAAGCATTGGAAGAAACCTATGCAAAGCGTGAATGCCCTGTTATTTCAAATAACTCGGCTCACCGTTTTACTGCCGATGTTCCAATGATTATTCCCGAAATTAATGACAACCACGCTGAAATTATTGAAAGCCAAAGAAAGCGCCTTGGCACTAAAAAGGGCTTTATTGCAGTTAAGTCAAACTGTTCGCTTCAAAGCTATGTCCCTGCCCTTTATCCACTTGACAAATTTGGTGTTGAAAAGGTTTTAGTTTGCACATACCAAGCAATTTCAGGTGCAGGCAAAACCTTTGACCGTTGGCCTGAAATGGTTGATAATGTAATCCCCTTCATCGGTGGCGAAGAAGAAAAAAGCGAAAAAGAACCACTTAAGATTTGGGGCACTATTGAAAACGGTGAAATTGTTCCCGCTTCCTCCCCAAAATTTACTGCACAGTGCCTTCGTGTTCCTGTTTCTGACGGTCACATGGCCGCAGTTTTTGTGACCTTTAAAAACAAGCCCACCAAAGATGAAATTTTAAACACCTGGGCTGAATTTAAAGGTGCACCACAGGATCTTGAACTTCCACATGCACCAAAACAATTCTTAAATTACTTTGTTGAAGATAATATGCCACAAACCAAGCTTAACCGCGACCTTGAGGGCGGTATGGCTGTATCTGTTGGCCGACTTCGTGAAGACACACAATATGATTATAAATTTGTTTGCCTTTCACACAATACTTTACGTGGTGCCGCAGGCGGCGCTGTATTACTTGCTGAACTTCTCTGCGCTAAGGGTTATATGGACTAATTTCTTGGAGGGATTTAAACGAAGCCGAAAATATTCACGGGTGCGGCAACCGCACTTATTACCCCGATGAATGAAGACGGCAGTGTTAACTTTGACGAAATTGTGACACTTGTCCAAAGTCAAATAACATCCGGTATTGATGCACTTGTAATTTGTGGCACTACCGGTGAGAAGTCCACATTAAGATATGACGAACATTTAAAAGTTATTGAAACTGCGGTTAAAGCCGCAAATAAAAAAGTGCCCATTATTGCCGGCACCGGAAGTAACGACACGGTTTACACGGTTGAACTTTGCAACGATGCCGAAAAATTAGGCGCCGATGCTTATTTAATGGTAACACCATATTATAACAAAGCGTCGCAGGATGGTCTTATCGCCCATTATAATTACATTGCCGACCGTGTTCTGAAACCAATAATTCTTTATAATGTTCCCTCTCGCACGGGGGTTGACATTATGCCAAAAACTTATAAAATTTTAAGTGGGCACAAAAGAATTGTAGCAACCAAGGAAGCATCAGGCGATATTTCCAAAGTTGCTGAAACCCGTTATCTTTGCGGTGATGATTTATGGATTTATTCCGGCAACGATGACCAAATTGTGCCAATAATGTCACTTGGCGGTATTGGTGTTATTTCGGTTTTATCGAACATCTTGCCGGGTGAAATTCATAATTTGTGCCAAAACTATTGGGTGGGAAACACTAAAACCGCAGCGACCGCACAAATTAAGTATATGGGGCTTATAAAAGCACTATTTTGTGATGTTAACCCCGCCCCACTTAAAACCGCAATGAATCTTACGGGTAAAAATGCAGGTCCTTGCAGACTACCACTTTATCCACTTAACGAAAACAATTTGTCATTTTTAACTGAAAAGCTTAAAGAATGTAACTTATTAAACTAATATTTTGGATGTGAAAAAATGTTAAAGGCATTACTTATTGGCGCCAGCGGTAAAATGGGTTGTTTTATAACCGATTGCGCCGCAAACGACTGCGAAATTGAAATTTCAGCCGGCTTTGACAAGGTTAATATCGGTCAAATATATCCCGTATATTCCGATTTTAATGATATTAAAGTTAAGCCCGATGTTATCATTGATTTTTCGAATATCGCACTTTTAGAC
>JAZKYB010000139.1:0-4794 GCA_045611905.1 Acutalibacteraceae bacterium
CCATTTTCAATTTGGTATGGATTTTCTTTAGAACCATCGCCGTCTACATATTGTATAGCAGTGGTGTCAGCAGGTTTGCCATCCCAAATTTCAATTTCTTCTTCAACTTCGGTAATGAGTGTTGGGTAATTGTCTGCAACAGTTGCCCAAACAGTATTGAAGTCAAAGCCAACCATATTGGTTTTTGCTGCATCGCCCTTCATTTGGTCAGCAGTTAAAACTGTAATACCGTCATAATCACCGATTTTTGTTGCAGATGTATAAACATTTTCATATCTAATATCATTTTTAAACAATGGTGGATAATAGGTACCTGTGCTGTAACAACCCGGGAATGCTGTTTCGTCAGTGTAGCAATTTTTAACCAAGTTATTTTTCGCTGTGTTGCCATAACCATAGCCCAAAATACCTGCTTGTGTACTATTGCTGCACACTAATTTAATGTTTGTTAATGCGCAGTCAGAAATTGTGATGTACACATTCTTGGATGCTGATGATACATAAGAACCACCAACCATACCACCTACACGAGTACTTGAACTCCAACCTTGTACGCAAGTATTATCTACAGTACATTTTGAAATATTAAGTTCTGTATTTTCACCTGTTACAAGACCAACAAGAGCACCTGCACATTTACCATATGCATATGATTTTTCAACATTCAGGTTGGTAATTTCAGCTTTACCAATAACGTTAGGAATAAGACCGGCAGTGGATGCAGCATTTACAAGACCATTGTGATAAACACCATAAACTGTATGTCCGCCACCATCTACAACACCGCTAAAACCAGTCTCTTGATTTGCGGGCGCATAATACCATTGATTGTATTTTTCGGCCCATGTTGCAGGAACAACATTAGTTAAATCCTCTGCAGCAACATCGTTAAGATAAATGTCTTTAATAATTTTAAAGTATTTAACCTCAACAGTTGCTACATCCGCTTCTTTATATTTTGTGTTTTCAGCAACCATTTTATAAAGTTGGTCACCATTTTCAATTTGGTATGGATTTTCTTTAGAACCATCGCCGTCTACATATTGTATAGCAGTGGTGTCATCAGGTTTGCCATCCCAAATTTCAGGATCAGCAGCGTTGGCAACGATACATGTTGAAAAAACTGAAAGTATCATTACCAAGCACACCATTACAGAAACGGACTTATTGAAAATTGTATGAACATTGAATTTTTTGAATATATCCATTTTCTACTCCTTTCATTAATTACTGATAAATTTTAACTTATTTTAATTTGTTATTAAGTTTTGTAATATCAGCATTAAGTTCGTTTTGATATTTTGAAATTTCAGTTACAACCTGTGATGGGTCAGCATAACCGGGCGCTTGAACATATTGAGCTTCAGGAGTTTTATCCTTACCTGTAACACCGGTAACACCCGAACCACAGCAGAAGTAGAAGTTCTTGTTTTTAGTGTTTGTTGATGTAAGTTTAAAGAAGAAGTTTTCAGCTTCCTTAGAAATGAAAGCAGAAGTTGTGTCATAGTTATTAACATCAAGATAATAGCGCAAGAAAATACCTGCAGCAACAGGGTTTACAGCACCCTTGCATATACCCCAACCACGAACAAGACCGGTAGGTTTATATTCCTTACCGTTGTAAGAAGGAAGATATGTAAAACCAATGTCACTTGCTTTCATTGTTCTTAAATAACCAGTCTTCTTAAGACCGAAAGAGTGTAAAATTGCAATACCAACTTTACCTGATGGGAATTGATTAAGTGCAGTGTAAATTGAAAGTGTGCCAAGCCAACCTTCTTTAACACCATTTGAAGCCCAACGCATAATATCTTGGGTTGTGGTGTCGGTTGTGCCGTTGAAGAATTTACCGTTTTTATAACCTATAACGTTTGCACCTGCGCCGTGGATTAGACCTTCAAGGTGAATTGCGCCACCAACATAGTCAGAACCCAAACCTGCAACTTGTTGCATACATTTCTTCATTGTGTCAAAGTTCCACTTGCCTGCTTCGTAATATTCTTCAGGTGTTGTCCAACCATTGTCACGGAAAATTTTCTTGTTAAAGAATACCATATCTTCATCTTTCCAAATGTTACCGATGGTATCAACAAGGTAAGTCTTGCCCTTAACAGTTGCAAGCTCAATAAGTGCATCATCCCAAATGTCTTCTTTTAAATTGAGCTTTGCAGCGTCAATTGGTTGAAGAGCATCAATACAATATGGGAAAGTATATGTAGAGAAGTAAATGTCAGGCGATTTACCTGAAGCAATTCTACCAATAACGGTGTTTGTATAGGTTTCTTCTTGCATTAAGTCAATCTTTACTTTAATATTGTATTTCTTTTGGAATGCTTCAACTACAGGACCATCTTCATAAAGGGCCGGGTTACGCCAAGTTGCGTAAATAACTTCTTTGCCCTTATAGTCAGCAGGGTTTACATTGTCGTTAATAACGGCTTCAACCTTAGAGGATGGACCTTTATTGCTTGAAGTGCCGCTATTTGTGTTCGATGCTGCATCGTTTTGTGTGCTGGATTGTTCGTCTTCATATTCGTAAACGATTTCAACCTCTTCACCGCCGCAACCTGCGCAGCATAATGCCATACACAATGCCATTATCAATGCAAGTACTCTAATTAAATTCTTTTTCATAATTATTCTCCTAAATAATCATTTATTATTAATCGGCAAGCCAAATTCCGCCTGTACCCGATTTTTGATACAATCTGATATAGTCAATATAATATTCAACTGGTAAAGTTGAATAATCACTTGGGATATTGCTGGGTTCAAGGTGATTATTCAAACGAATGAAGACAGGGTTTAAGAAGTCTGTCATATCGTTAAGACCGTCAAGTTGTGTGCTTTCTTTCCAGTTGTAATGAAGAAGTTCTTTACCGTTTACATATATTGTTATGTCGGTAGGTGTCCAGTCAAATGCGATTGTTTGATAAATGTAGGACTGACTTACATCA
This sequence comes from Acutalibacteraceae bacterium, assembly GCA_045611905.1. Lineage (GTDB taxonomy): Bacteria > Bacillota > Clostridia > Oscillospirales > Acutalibacteraceae > UBA737. The sequence goes on from JAZKYB010000139.1 coordinate 2,958, forward strand.
AGATATAAATCGCTGGTTGGAAGTTTTTCTTTTTTAGCACCATAAGCACCACCCAATGATGAATGCTTGTTTGAAATGCCCTCAACGCCATCCACCTCTGCGGTGTCATAAAACCACTTGTGGAAGTTTGGCTGAAGCTTGGTGTATTCAACAATATCAAATTCAGCCGAGAAGTTAGCCGGATATATATCACCATTTTCAAACAAGGTGCTTACAACCGCTTCAGAGTTTGTACCGCAAGCACCTGAAAGCCAAAGTGAAGGCCATGCGCCGGCACCAAAAGGAATTCTTGCACGCATTTCCAAATACCCGTATTGGAAGTTAACATACTTTTTGCTTTCAACAGTGTAAGGAGCCACTGCTTGAATTTGGTTGTTATCAGGGTCAAACTCGCGATAAGCGGTTAATTTCAAAAGACCATCAGAAACATTTACAGCTTTTGAATCGCGTGATAACTTGAATGAGCTTTCAGCGGAAATACTGCTTGAGAATCCCCACTTAGAAGCGTCTAAAGCGTTTCCGTCAAATTCATCGCCCCAAACAAATGTGTATGTACCGCTTGGACGCTTAACGCTTGATGAAAATGTATATGTACCTGTCAAGGTGTTAAGCTCGTCTGCTTTGTATGGTTGTGCAATAAACCATGAAACTGCTTTAACAACACCATTGAAGTTACCGCTTTCAAAGAAAACCTTTTCATTCGCAACAGTTACTGCATATTTGTTTTCAGCAAGAGCAGATTTTTTTCTGTTGGTGTCGCCCAACAAGATTTCCTTGCCCTTTGCAGTTGCGTCGTCATCACTAACGCTAATTTTAATATTGTTCTTTGAAAAATAATTTGAAAGCTTTTCAGCCGCTTGTCTAAGTTGCTCGTTTCCTTTCGGGTAAATGATTGTGTAATCATCAGTAATTTTAAAAGCAACCGCGCTAACGGTGTATTCGGGGGCAATTACTTCTTGCTGTACACCCTCCTTATCGGCAAGCTCTCTGTCAGATATGTAGACATCTTGAACGATATCATCGTTGCTGTCATCAGATGAAACATTATCCGACACATTGTTTGAAGGACGTTTTATAACAACGACCTTTTTCTTTTTGGTTTTACAACCTCCCATTGCAAAACACATTGCCAGAACCAATAGCAAACATAATAATTTTTTTGCACTGCTCATATCATCTTTCCTTTCAGTTGATTTTGAGTTTAAAGAACAACATCGCATACTTTAAAAATCCTTTACGACATTCTTCAGAAGTGAAGTTCTAATCGGTAAAAAAAGATAGAAAATCACTGTATTAGTTCTCAGGATAATTATATAACATTACATTATATAAATAAATGCGAAATACAATTGCAAAAGTTAGAAAAACAATTTAAAGTGCGCTTTTTCGAAAAACGGCGATAAAAAAGCGCAAAAATATGAATTTGCGCCATAAAATAAAAGCTTTAACAAAAAAAATAGTAAAAAGTATATAAAATATGCTACTTGTGTATAAAAAAATACAGGCAGCAAGAGAATTCGTTTTATATTTAAAGTTTTGAAAAAATTGCAAAAACTTTGCAAAAAAATTTAAATGCCTTAAATTACCTTATTTTCTAATTTGTGGAAAAATTCCAGCTTTTAAACCCCCACTTAAATACTTTTTTGCTTGGAAAAACTTTGCTATACTTTTATACAATAAGACACTTACTAACACATAAATATACGCAGGACACACCTCTGCCACAATGATTTATATGCCTTTTTAACTGCATGATTTTCTTTCATAACTACCACCTTGTACTAAACTTAGTGGTTTGATTTTTTCATTATTTCTTTGGGGATTGTTGCACCTTTGC
>JAZKYB010000140.1:0-1467 GCA_045611905.1 Acutalibacteraceae bacterium
CAGGTTGATAAAATTTTATCACTTTGCGACTTCTTTGGCATAAATGCCGACCAACTTTTAAGAGATGATGTTGAAATTAAATCGGCAACCAAAAGACCACACAACAAATATTTCGGTACTGACGGTTTCCGTGGCGAAGCAAATGTAAACCTTACTTCAATGCACGCATACCGTGTGGGCAGATTTTTGGGTTGGTATTATGGTGCAGCTTTATCGGGCTGTCAAAAGCGTGGCTATCGCCCTAAAATTGTTATCGGTAAAGACACCCGCCTTTCAAGCTATATGCTTGAGTATTCACTTGTTGCAGGTATAACCGCTTCGGGTGCGGATGCTTATATGCTGCACGTTACCACAACACCAAGTGTTTCTTATGTTACAAGAATGGACGAATTTGATTGCGGCATTATGATTACTGCTTCTCACAATCCTTTCTATGACAACGGTATTAAGGTTATCAACCGTTTTGGTGAAAAGCTGGATGATGACACCACCGCACTTATTGAAGCGTATATCGATGGCGATTTAGAAACCTTGGATGTAACAGGTGAAGATTTACCGTTTGCGACCCGTGAAAGAATTGGTAAAATTGTTGACTATGTTTCGGGCAGAAACCGTTATGTTGGTTATCTGATTTCGTTGGCTTCAAATTCTTATAAGAATCTAAAAATAGGTATCGACTGTGCAAACGGCGCTTCCTGGAATATTGCAAGCTCTGTTTTTGGTGCTTTGGGCGCAAAGCTTTATGTTATTGGTGACGAACCAAACGGTCTTAATGTTAACGAAGGTTGCGGTTCAACCAAAATGGAAAAACTTTGCCAACTTGTGAAAGAACAACACCTTGACCTTGGCTTTGCTTTTGATGGCGACGCTGACCGTTGCCTTGCAGTTGATGAAAACGGCAATGTGGTAGATGGTGACAAAATTATGTATATTTTGGCCCGCCGACTTAAAAACCGTGGAATGCTTAATAAAGACACTGTTGTTGCAACAATTATGTCAAACAGTGGTTTCTTCTCGGCTGTAAGCAAAGCAGGTATGAACTGTGTTCAAACCACTGTTGGTGACCGTTTTGTTTATGAAGCAATGCAAAATAATGACTATTCACTTGGTGGCGAACAATCGGGCCACGTTATTATGAAGAAATACGCCACCACAGGTGACGGTCTTTTAACCGCAATTATGGTTTTGGAAGAGGTTTGTGACAGCAAATCAACACTTGCAAAATTGTGCGAACCAATTATTCTTTACCCACAATATATTAGAAATATTCGTGTTAAGGATAAGAACGAAACCGTAAACGATGCCGAAGTTTTAGCATCGGTTGACAAGGTTAACGAAATTATAAATGGCAATGGTCGTGTGCTTTTACGCCAAAGCGGTACCGAACCGGTAATTCGCATTATGATTGAAGCCGAAACCGAAGAAAAATGTCAAGAATATGCAGGTATGATTGCACAAACTATTATT
>JAZKYB010000141.1:0-1014 GCA_045611905.1 Acutalibacteraceae bacterium
TTATCTTGCAAATATTTTGCAGTTGGACCTTTAACAATTTTGTCCAATAGTTCGCGAATTTTTGCAGATTTAGAACTTATTTTGCGGCGAATATCATAAAGTGTTGGGGAAGCATTATCGTTAAGTTCTTCTTCGTTTTTAATTGCAAAGTTTATTTTATCTTCTAAATATTTGTTGGGAATTAAACTGTTAAACAAATCTTCAAGCGGGGTTTCTTGAAGTGCCGTGCAATTTTCACGCCAACTTTTAACCACACGAATAACACGCAGGGTTTCGGCGGTGTCAAGCAAATCACGCATTGAAAGCACTGCGCCCGCATCAGCACGGTTTAAAACCGACAAAACATTTTTAGCCCCCGAAAAACTTGGGGTTTGATACATTGAAGAAAACTGATATGCCGAAAAGGTTTCGTTTAAAAGCTTTGAAACTTCGTCAAAATTGGTTTTTGGCACAAGTGTTAGGGCTTTTTCGCGGCTATCGTTAATAGATGCCTCGTTAGAAAGCCCTTGCAAAATCTTATCAAGTTCTAAGGTTTTTAAATATCTTTCGATATTATACATTTTTTACTCCTTAATACTGTTATAAAAATCAAGTGTTTTAAATCGATAATCGGTTTGTGTTGTAAGATAGGCCGAGGTTATTTCGGAAAGTAGCTTTGCGCGGTCATCGGGTATTTCAAAGTTATACAGCTTTTCAAAATCGGCATAAACAATGTGGCGCATTGCCGAAATCATTGTTTGGTCCGCCGCAAAGCAGCCCTGTGTTCTCTCACAGTCGCCGCAAGTGATTATTCCCTCGTCAGCGTTAAAATACATTACATCGTCCTGAAACTTGCCACAACCGTCACAAGCGATAAGATTTGGTGCATAGCCCGAAATTGCAGCGGCGCGAAGCTCGGTTATAGCTTTTATAAGGGGTGGAAAGCGTTTTTTAACCGTTAAAAAATGAAGTGAATTTAAAATTAACCTAAAAAATTCGGCATTATTATTTCCGTTAACCGCAAAACAGTCGGCA
>JAZKYB010000142.1:0-2688 GCA_045611905.1 Acutalibacteraceae bacterium
ACGGGTGGCGCGTACATTTGCTTTCGGGTTCTGCCGTGAACGGTTATTGCCGCGGCTCCCGCCGCTTCACACATACGGGCAAGCTCCACCGCGTTGAGACTATCGTTATCCCAACCTGCACGCATTTTAACAGTAATCGGCACGTGGGCGACACGCACTACCTCTTGCACAATTTTTTGCGCAAGCTCGGGCTCTTTCATAAGAGCACTACCACCGCCGTGACCTGCTACCTTTGGAGCTGGGCAACCCATGTTTATATCAATAAAATCGGGCCTAAATTCCAATGCTTTTTTTGCCGCTTCGGCCATGGTTTCGGGTTCGCACCCAAAAAGCTGTGAAGCCATTGGGCGTTCCTTTTCAGAAACGGTTAAAAGCGAAAATGATTTCTTGTCGCCCAAAGCCACACCCTTGGCGCTTGTAAGCTCGCCAACTGTGAAGCCGGCGCCGTATTTTACACATATTTCCCTCATTGCTCTGTCGGCGACGCCCGCCATGGGAGCCAGGGCACAAAATCCGTTAATTTCCAAATTTTTAATCTTCATAAACCCAATTATATACAACAAGATAAAAAGTGTCAATTTTTTTATAAAAATATGGTGACATATCAATATAAAAGTGGTATAATCTAAATATATATGTCTAAATTTAGGAGTGAACCATAATGAAACTGTTGTGTATTGACGGAAACAGCTTAATAAACCGTGCTTTTTACGGTATAAAAATGCTTACTACCAAAGATGGTCAGTATACCAACGCCATTTATGGTTTTATAAACATTTTACACCGTTTGGAAGAACTTGAAAAACCCGACGGCGTGGTTGTTGCCTTCGACCTTAAAGCACCAACCTTTCGCCATTTGAAATATGATGCTTATAAAGCAGGCCGTAAAGGTATGCCCGATGAACTTCGCAGTCAGGTTCCGCTTTTAAAAGAATGGCTTGATTTAGCGGGATATGTTCGCCTTGAATGTGAAGGTTATGAAGCCGATGATATTTTAGGCACCCTTGCCCGACTTTGTGAAGAAAACAATGACGAATGTGTTATTTCCACCGGTGACCGTGATTCCTTGCAGCTTATTTCCGAAAAAACCCGTGTGTTGCTTGCAACCACCAAAATGGGCAAACCCGAAATTATAAATTACACCGTTGACGAACTTAAAGCTAAATATGGCCTTACCCCAAATGAAATGATTGAACTTAAAGCATTAATGGGTGACAGTTCTGACAATATCCCCGGTGTTGCAGGGGTTGGCGAAAAAACCGCTACCGACCTTATAAGTCGTTTCCATTCGATTGATTACATTTATGAAAATTTAGAAAATCTTGACATAAAAGACGGCGTGAAATTAAAACTTTCAAATGGCAAAGAAAGTGCATTTTTAAGCCGTGAACTTGGCACAATTTGCAAAACCGCCCCAATTGACAGCAACCTTTTGGGATATAAATATAAACCCCAAAATACTGACTCCCTTGCCACATTTATGTCAGGGCTTGAACTTTTTAAGCTTATGGAAAAAATGGGGCTTCACACAGTAGTTAAAGCCGACACCACAAAAGCCGAAAGCAAAACCCTTTCGGTTTCGGCTCTGCCCTTGGTAAATAAAACCGCTACCCTTTACTGCCAAAACGGTGAATGGGCGGTCATAAGTGACGGCAACGCATTTTTATGTGATGAATGCTTTATTCGTGACATTTTAAAGGATGAAGCGATAGAAAAACGCGTTTACGATTATAAAAACCTTTACAAACAGTTTAAGGATGTTAAAAATATCGGCTTTGATGCACTTTTGGCGGGTTATATTTGCAACCCATCGGCATCAAGCTATGATATCGACCGTCTTTGCCAAGAATACGGCGCAGTTTTGCCAAGCTTTGATGGCAATGCTGATGAAATTATTAAAACTGCCGCCTTGTTTGATGATTGCTGTGACCTTTTAATAACTGAACTTACAAAAAGCGGTCAGCTTGATTTGTTTAAAAACATTGAATTGCCCCTTGCAAAAGTTTTGGGCGATATGGAACTTTGCGGTTTTAAGGTTAACCTTTCGGGGCTTCAAGATATGTCCTTAAAACTTGGCGAAAGAATTGCTGTTATTGAAACCGAAATTTACACACTTGTGGGTTATGAATTTAACCTTAATTCACCCAAACAATTGGGTGTTGCCCTTTTTGAAAAATTAGGTCTTCCCGCTAAAAAGAAAACCAAAAGCGGTTACAGCACAAACGCCGAAGTGCTTGAAGATTTAAAGGATTTACACCCTGCTGTAAATTTACTTTTGGAATACCGCACCCTTGCAAAATTAAAATCAACCTATGCCGACGGGCTTCAGGGCTGTGTTGCCGATGACGGCAGAATTCACACCACCTTTAACCAAACCGAAACCCGCACAGGCCGTATAAGTTCACTTGAACCAAATTTGCAAAACATTCCTGTCAGAACAAACGAAGGCAAACACCTGCGTGAATTTTTTGTGGCGGAAGATGGCAAGGTTTTAGTTGATGCCGACTATTCACAAATTGAACTTAGGGTTTTGGCAAGTATGTCGGGCGATGAAAATATGATTTCGGCTTTCAAAAGCGGTGTTGATATTCATACCGCTACCGCCGCACAGGTTTTTGGCTTGCCGATTGAAATGGTTACCCCCGTGCTTCGCAGCCGTGCAAAAGCTGTAAACTTTGGTATTGTTTA
>JAZKYB010000143.1:0-4035 GCA_045611905.1 Acutalibacteraceae bacterium
TTTGCATTTGGGGTAATTTTTCTTTATTATAAATATGCCCGTGACTTAAATAAATTGTTTTATCCGCTACCACTTCGGTTTTATAATCGGCCATAATGGGAAAATCCAAAACCATTTGGTCAACTTCCGCATCACAGTTACCCCTAACACACAAAAGCATATCTTTTATGGGGTTTAACATTGCAATAACCTTTTTGGGCGCATAATCTTTCGGTAAATCGTTTCGTGGACCGTGATATAAAATATCACCCAAAAGCAAAACCTTATCGGGCTTTTCGTTGTCAATTGCATTTAAAAGCAAATCGCAAAAATAAGCCGAACCATGAATATCTGAAGCAATTAAAAATTTCATATATTTATTAAAACCCTTTCTATTTTTCCAAAAATCATCTTGTGAAAATCTTTATTTTCATAATTCTTAAGGGGCGCTTTGTCGGTGAAGCATTCCTCTTTCATATCATCCACATACTGTTTTTTGCAAACAATAACTAACCTTGCTTCTTCAAAATAAACGCTGTTATCCGCAAAAACGGGGGTTAAACCGCAAAGTTCGGTTTTATTTACATCCCTGCCCGACATTCTGCCGCAAATTTTATGAATTTGTTTGTTATCGCCATAAAACGAAAGGGTGTAAAAATCGCTTTTTTCAATAAACTGCATTGTATACCTTTGAGGGCGCACAACAGCCATTGCGGTATCATAACCCCACATTTCGCCCAAAAAGCCCCACGATGCAGTCATCATATTATAACCGCTTTCATCACCTGCGGCAATAAGCATCCACTCGTTAGAAATTAAATCAATTAAATTTTCTTTAATTTCTTTTACATCGATTTCCTTAAACATAATTATCACCTTTACTGATTATACTATATATCAAAAGCGTTTTCAATATTTGACTTTGCCTTTATAATATGTTATTCTAATTTTACAAATTTTAGGAGTGATTTCAATGAACAAAGCATTTAAAACCGTTTTAAAATGGTTGGCATCACTTGTGGCAATTTTTTTAACCTATTGGTTCACCTTGCCACCAATAAATGTGCGCAGCCGTGATTTTTGGGTTTTTGTAATTTGGTCAATAATTATATGCGTTGTTATAAATGCTTTCGCACAAGTTTTTGGTTTTTTAAAAGCAAATTTCAAAGATAAAATTGAAATAAGCACAAAAACCCGTATCGATTTAAGCTCATTGGGCAAACCAATTAAATATACATTTATTTTTATTGCTTTGCTTATTGCTTTGGGCTTTTTAAGTTCTATAATCGGTGCACAGGTTTTCAATGCAAAAAATTATAAAAACCTTATCACCGTAAGCGATGGCGATTTCACAAAGGATGTTGCCGAAATCAGCCGTGACCAAATCCCAATAGTTGACCGTGACACCGCTTCACGTTTAGGTCAGCGCAAGCTTGGTGAAATGGCCGATTTGGTTTCACAATTTGAAATTGAAGACATTTATACCCAAATCAACTATAAAAACAGACCTGTTCGTGTCACCCCGTTAATGTATGGCGACTTTATTAAATGGCTTAACAACCGAAAGCAAGGTATTCCTGCATATATTACGGTTGATATGACCACCCAAGAAACCGCACTTGTGCGCCTTGAAGAAGGCATAAAATATTCTGATGGTGAATACTTTATGCGTGACCTTAACCGTGCGCTTCGCTTTAAATACCCCACCAAAATCTTTGGCGATATTTCTTTTGAAATTGATGATAACGGCACACCCTATTGGGTTGCATCTACAATCAGGTATAAAATCGGTGTGTGGAGCGGTACCGACATTAACGGTGCAGTGCTGTTAAATGCCATTACAGGTGAAAGTGAATTTTTTGCCCTTGATGACATTCCCACTTGGGTTGACCAGGTTTTCGAATCCGACTTGATTATCGAACAACTAAATTACAACGGCAAATACCGTTCGGGCTTTTTAAATTCTATCTTCGGTCAACGCGGTGTACTTCAAACTACCGACGGTTATAATTACCTTGCAATCGATGATGATGTTTATTTATACACAGGTATGACTTCGGTTACCAGCGACGAATCAAACGTTGGTTTTGTGCTTACAAACCTTCGCACCAAGGAAACCAAGTTTTACGAAATACCGGGTGCTGAAGAATATTCTGCAATGTCATCAGCCGAAGGTCAGGTGCAACACTTAAACTATCAGTCAACATTCCCGCTTTTATTAAATGTTTCTAATCGCCCAACTTATTTTATGTCACTTAAGGATGCCGCAGGCCTTGTTAAAATGTATGCCTTTGTTGATGTTAATCAGTACCAAATTGTTGGCACGGGCGGCTCTGTTTTAGAAGCACAAAACGACTATATTTCGAAACTTAAAAATGTAAATATAGAAAGTGGCGAAATCACAAACGACACTGTTGAAGGTGTTATTGAAAAAATAAATGCCGTTGTTATTGAAGGTAACACAATTTATTATATCAAACTTAGCGGTGATGAAAAAATTTATACCGCAAAGGTTACTGTATCTGATTTACTTCCCTTTACCGAAGCCGGTCAAAATGTGGCGCTTACAACTAACGGCACAACAATTACAAAAATTGAATATAAATAACAAAAACGGTGAGGAAAATCCTCACCGTTTTATTTTTGATTAAGCCGTTTATATAAATCAATTACTTCTTGCCTTAGTTCCTTGTTTTCAGGATATTTAAGTTTTGGGTCAGATTGAAGCAATAAAAGCGCTTCTTTTTTGGCTTTAAATAAAACTTCCTTATCGGCAAAAATATCGGCAATTTTCATTTGCGGTATACCATGTTGTCTGCTGCCCAAAAAGTCACCCGGGCCGCGAAGTTCAAAGTCCTTATCGGCAATTTCAAAACCGTCAACACTTTTTTTAATAACTTCAAGTCGCTCAACTGTGTCAGGTGACTGATTATCGCTAATTAAAATACAGTCGCTTTTTAAAGCGCCACGACCAACACGACCTCTAAGCTGATGAAGTTGCGAAAGCCCAAAGCGGTCAGCATTTTGTATAAGCATTATAACGGCATTCGGCACATCAATGCCAACTTCGATAACGGTTGTTGCAACCAAAAGTTGAATTTCACCGTCACTAAATTTTCGCATAACTTTTTCTTTGTCTTTTGCCAACATTTTGCCGTGTAAAAGCCCCAGGTTATACCCTGAAAATTCGTTTTCGCAAAGGGTTTTATAATATTCCTTGGCCGATTTTAAACCAAGCTCGTCACCATCTTCAACCAACGGGCAAACAATATACCCTTGTTGACCATTATCTAAAAACTTCTTTATATATTTGTAAATTCTTTCTTGATAGCTTGAATCTACTAAATATGTATCAATTTTTTGTCTACCCTTTGGGTATTCATCAATAACGCTTATATCCAAATCACCATAAAGAATAAGCCCCAAGGTTTGCGGAATAGGTGTTGCTGACATAACAAGGGTGTGTGGGTTTTCACCTTTTTTTGTTAACTTTTCACGCTGTGCCACACCGAAACGGTGTTGTTCGTCAGTTATAACAAGCCCCAAATTTCTAAAGGCAACATCATCAGTTATAAGGGCGTGTGTACCAATTATAAGGTCAATTTCACCATTAAAAAGTTGCTCTTTTACAGCGGTTTTCTTCTTTTGCGACATTGAGCCCGTAAGAAGCCCACACCTAATACCCAATTTTTCACTTAAATTGTTAAAGGTGTTAAAATGTTGTTCGGCAAGAATTTCAGTAGGTGCCATAAGCGCCGACTGAAAACCATTTTTAGCCGCAACATCACAAAGTGCCGCCGCAACCACAGTTTTACCGCTGCCAACGTCCCCCTGCACAAGGCGTGTCATTGGCCTGCCCGACTGCATATCATTAACACATTCTAAAACCACACGCTTTTGAGCTGAAGTCAATGGAAAAGGCAAATTATTTTGAAAATCTTCAAAAGAATTAACAGTCACCTTGCATCCGCTTTTTTGGTGCGACTTTAATTTTATAATTGAAAGCGCCGTTTGCAAAACAAAAAGTTCTTCAAAAACAAGGCGGTTCTTTGCTTT
>JAZKYB010000144.1:0-2899 GCA_045611905.1 Acutalibacteraceae bacterium
TGTTTTGTCGGTTGTTTTGGCCGACTTGGCGTCTTCGCTTTTGATTTTTGTTCGTGAAAAGCTTTGGCGAGATATCACGCTCAAGATTGATAAAACCATTTTCAAGGATATTATAAGATACAGTATTCCAATGATACCTGCCACAATTTTTTGGTGGGTAACAAGTGTTTCTGACAGGTATATGATTACCTACTTTTTGGGCGAAGCCGAAAATGGTATTTACGCCGTTTCGAATAAGCTTCCAACCATTTTAACCTTAATTTCAACCGTGTTTATGCAGGCGTGGCAGTTTTCAGCCATTAGCGAAGCTGAAAACGATAAAAACGAGCACATTGCCTTTTATACTAAGGTTTGGTCATCTTTCCAAAGTATAATGTTTTTGGCGGCTTCGGCTATTACAGCACTTGCCATTCCTATGATAAAAATTCTTACAACCGAAAGCTTTTATTCGGCGTGGAAATTTATACCTATGCTGGCCCTTGCAATGATTTTTAGTGCCTTTGCAAACTTTTTGGGTTCGGTTTACGTTGTTGAAAAACGCAGCAAAAATTCGTTTTTAACCACCATGGTGGGTGCCGCTTTAAATATTGTTTTAAATCTTTGGTTAATACCTAAAATTGGCCCACAGGGTGCGGCAATTGCCACCTTTGCAAGTTATTTTGTTGTATTCATAATTCGCATTGTCGACGCCCAAAAATATATTCCGTTTAAGATACATTTTATAACGGTTATTCTAAATACTTTAATCGTTTTGTTGCAAACGGGTTATATGCTTTTTGATTTACCCCTTAACTATCTTGTTCAAGCAGTTTGCTTTGTTTTGTTGGTAATAGTTAACTTTAAGTTTATATGGGTATTTTTTGAAAAAATGCTATCTTTCATTAAAAAACGCATATAATTTTAAAATCACCTGAAAGTGAAAACTTTCGGGTGATTTTTTTCTTGTTTTTTTACCCATAATGTAATATAATTATATATTAGATTGGAGTGTTATACCTTGTTGAGAGAAATTATTGCCGGCAATATGGGTTTTACCGATATGATTTTATATGCTTTGTCGGCATTTGCTGTTATTTTACTTACAATGCCTGTGCACGAATGGGCACACGGTTTTATTGCTACAAAATTGGGCGACCCAACGCCCCGTTATCAAGGCAGGTTAACCCTTAACCCCTTTGCACATATCGATTATATGGGTGCCTTGTGCATTATATTTTTTGGCGTGGGTTGGGCAAAGCCCGTGCAAATAAACCCCCGAAACTTTAAAAATGCAAAATTTGGCATGGCTATTACCGCTTTGGCGGGGCCCGTTTCCAACATACTAATGGCGGGGTTATCCATGCTTTTGGGCAACGTTGTAATTACACTTTTTCAAACAACCGTTGGCTTGTTTATCTGTTCGTTTTTTTATTTAGTTGCTACTACAAACATTTATCTTGCGGTATTTAATTTAATACCAATACCCCCGTTTGACGGCTCACGCATTTTATTTGCAGTTTTGCCCGACAAATATTATTGGCGTGTTATGCAGTATGAACGCTATTTAATGATTGCACTTTTACTCATCATTGCAACGGGCGTGTTAAACGAGCCACTCGATATCGCAAGCGGTGCGGTATACAATTTCCTTGATTTTATTACATCACTTCCTTTTATTTTATTTATGAGGTAAAAAATGGAACAAATTTTAAATTATAAACTTGATGGGTTTGAAGGCCCGCTTGATTTATTACTGCAGCTTATTGCACGAAATAAATATAATATTTATGATATTCCGCTTTTACAGCTTATTGACCAATATCTTGAACAAATTGAACAGATTAAGCAAGATGAAATGGAAATTGAAAGCGAATTTTTGGAAATGGCTTCCCGACTTTTATACATAAAAACGGTTAGCTTATTGCCAAAACACGAAGAAGTTGTAAAACTTAAGGAAGAATTAACGGGCGAACTTTTAGAATATATGGTTTGTCAGCAAATGGCTAAAAAATTTAGCGAAATGCAAGACGGTTTTAATTTGTTTGTGCGACTTCCCGCCGATGTTGAGGTGGACAAGACCTATGTTTTAAAGCATGATAAACAGGTTATGTTCGATGCATACATTGCCGCAGTGGGCAGGGGACAACGCCGTTTGCCACCGTCAACTGCACCATTTACCCGCATTGTTGCGAAAAAAATCGTTGCGGTTTCAACCAAAATTGTTTATGTTATCCGTTCGCTTTGGTCGGGCAACAAGCAAAAACTTGCCGACCTTTATAAAACTGCACAAAGCCGTTCTGAAATGGTGGCGACCTTTTTGGCGGTGCTTGAACTTTGCAAAGCAAACCGTGTTTTTGTTGAAGGTGACGGCGAAGAACAGAAAATCTCTTTAAAGAAGGAGCGCAAACATAAATGACAACAAAAGAACTTACAATGGCTTTTGAAGCGGTGCTTTTTGCAAGCGGCGAGCCACTTAACATTGACCGTTTTGCCCAAGTGTTTGAAATTACACCAAGCAAAACAATTGAAGTAATGGAAAAGCTTTCGAAAAAGTATGAAGAAAGCGATAGCGGAATTAAACTTGTCCGTCTTGATAACGCATATCAACTTACCACTAAAAGTGAATATAGCGAATATATTAAAAAAGCATTTGATATTAAGCGCAAAACTCCGCTTTCACCTGCTGCGCTTGAGGTTTTGGCAGTGGTTGCTTATAACCAACCTGTTACAAAGTCTTTTGTTGAACAGGTGCGTGGTGTTGACTGTTCAAGCGTTATGACAACCCTTATTGAAAAAGGGCTTGTTGACCACAATTATTTTACTGCAGTCAACGTTTCGGCTGAGGTAAAAGAGGATGATGTTATCGTTATTCCTCACGAGAACTGGCATCACGGAATTGTTGGAATAGTTTCTTCCAAGA
>JAZKYB010000145.1:0-3079 GCA_045611905.1 Acutalibacteraceae bacterium
TTCTTAACGACAAGCTTAAAGCCCTTCATATCGAAAGACTTCAAGCAAACGACTGCACAATCGAGCTTGGCTTTATATTTACAGACTTGCTTACAAACTTTGAACGTGTATCCGACCATTGTTCAAACATTGCGGTTTATACAATGCAGTTATCGTCTGACAAGCTTGATGCACACAAATATCTCAATTCAATAAAATCCACATCAAATGAAGAATTCATGGATGAATTCAATAGATATTCCACTAAATACACATTATAATAAAAAAAGCCGTACTTTACGTACGGCTTTTTTTATTTTTCAGTATATTTGCGTCTTAAAAATTCGGCATAGTGCTTAAGCTCACGCCACATTTCATCACTTACCTTAAAATCATCACCAAAAAGGGCCGCCTTAACCGCTTCGTCGCTTAAAGCAATTTGTTCTTCCCCACAAAGAAAACCCACACTAACATCAAAATAGTCGGCAATTTTGCAAAGTGTATCGGTAGAAAGACTTTTAATTCTTCCCTTTTTATAATCAGTAAGGGATGAACGAGGTATATTACATTCACGGCAAAGGGCGGTAACTGTTATCCCCTTTCCCTTGCAAAGTTCTTCAATTAAATCATATACAAAAACCATTTTTTATCACCATTTTACTAAATTTAGTAATTTTTACTTGACTTTTACGGAATTTCGTAATATAATCACGATAGTGTACGAAATTCAGTAATTTTTATTCATTATAATTCTTTATTCCGTAAATGTCAAGTGAAAGAGTGAAAATATGTATTATTGTAACGACTGTAAGTCAAAATTTGAAAAACCATTAATTAAAGCAGAAAGCCATTCGCTAACCTGCCCGCCCTTTGAAAAAGTGTACCTTTGCCCATTTTGCAAAACAACAAACTTTGAAGAGATGGAAATTGCACACTGTCGTTGCTGTGGCGCACGAATTATTGATAACACGGGTGATTTTTGCAGTGATAAATGCCGATTAAGGTTTGAAAAACTTAAAACCGCCGAATTTAAACACAAAAAACAAGTAAACGACAGTGCCATTTACAAATTTGTGCGGGAAGTTGAAGAATATAACAAACTGCATAACACCAAATATAGTTATGGTCAGTATGTGGCTTATATAAAACCAACCCTTAAGGAGAAGAAAAAATGCAAACAAAAAAAGAATATTTAAAGCTTTATCGCACTCAACAAAATATAATTAACCGCCTTAATGAAATGATAATGCAAAACCCCGATGAATACGACAAATACATAAAAGAAATTAAAAAGTGTGAAGATGTTCGGCAAAATATAGAAAATGATATTTCAAAGGTTTCAAACGAAATTTTGCGTGAAGTTTTATTTTTAAAATATATTTGCGGAAAAAATCTTTTAGAGGTTTCCTGCCTTATAAATTACAGCAAACGCCAAACTGAGCGTTTTCACAGAAAAGCTTTGGAAGAATTTAAACCTTTACATTTTGAAATTTTGGATGTATAATGTCATTGAACGGATGTTCTAAAAAGGGGTGGGAAATTTGTCAGACAGAATTATTTTGCATTGCGACCTTAATAATTTTTTTGCGTCGGTTTCCCTGCTTTTTAACCCCACTTTAAAGGATTTACCCGTTGCCGTTTGCGGTGACAGTGAAAACCGCCACGGCATTGTGCTTGCAAAAAATTATGTTGCTAAGGATTTTGGCGTTAAAACTGCCGAAGCCATTTTTGAAGCCAAACGCAAATGCCCAAATTTAGTAACCCTTCCCCCGCTTTATGACGAATATGAAAAATATTCAAAAAAAGCACGGCAAATTTACGAAAGATATACCGATATGGTTGAACCTTTCGGCATTGATGAATGTTGGCTTGATGTTACGGGCAGTACTATGCTTTTTGGCGACGGTTATGAAATTGCAAACAAAATACGAAAAGATATAAAAAACGAACTTGGGCTTACCATTTCGGTTGGTGTTAGCTTTAACAAGGTTTTCGCAAAGCTTGGGTCTGATATGAAAAAACCCGATGCTGTAACAGTTATTTCAAAAGAAAACTTTAAAGAAAAAGTTTGGCCGCTGCCCATTTCAGACCTTTTGTTTGTTGGTAAACGCACTGCCGATAAGCTTCACGGCATTGGCGTTTCAACCATTGGTGACATTACCCTTTGTGATGACAAAACCCTTAACCGCATTCTTGGTAAAAACGGCAACGACCTTAAAAAATATGCATTAGGACAAGATGATTCCCCCGTAATACCAATAACCCGACATTCAAAACCCAAAAGCGTGGGCAAATCAACCACTACAGGCAAGGATTTTGAGTCATACGAACAAGTGTGGTCGGCTTTCTTAAGCTTCGCTGAAGATATTGCCGAAACACTTAGGCACCACGATTTATATTCATATGGTGTTCAGGTGCACATACGTACTACCTCCCTTGCGGTTAAAGAATTCAGCAAAACCTTTGATACCGGTGCAAATTCAGCTTTAACACTTGCAAAACGGGGTTTCGAACTTTTTAAAGAAAATTACCACTTTGCCGAGCCGTTGCGTTCGGTAGGGCTTCGGGCTATAACTTTAAAATCAGAAAATATTGCCGAGCAAATTGATATGTTTGGCGACTGCGAAAACAACAAAAAAACCGAACAAATTGAAGATTCTATTTGGTCGGTAAGAAAGAAATTCGGAAACGCTTCGGTAAAGCGCGGAAGAACATTATAAAACGGTTTTAGAAATTTCTAAAGCCGTTTTTTATATTGATTTTCTGATACTTTTATGTATAATTAAAGTATCCTTTTCATTGGAGGGAATCGCATTGCGTTTTTATGAAAACCCTGAAAAAACAAGTGAAAACCGTTTGGCACCAAGAAGTTACTATATCCCGACAGGAAAGTCGGAATATTTATCTTTAAACGGCAAGTGGAACTTTAAATATTTTAGCCGTGATATTGATGTTTGTGAAAGCATCACCGACTGGGATGAGATTCCCGTACCTTCTTGTTGGCAAATTTTAGGTTATGAAAACCCAAATTATTCCAACATAAACTACCCGTATCCTTGCGATATGCCCTATGTTCCAAATGATAACCCCTGTGGTGTTT
>JAZKYB010000146.1:0-6022 GCA_045611905.1 Acutalibacteraceae bacterium
GGCACGGGGGCTTGTATAAGGTGGGCTTGCAAAATGTATTGCATTAAGGCGCAAACCACGCTTAGCCATACACCAAGCGGCAACAGGGCTGTCAATACCGCCCGAAATTAAAATTGAAGCATTGCCTGCAGTACCAACGGGCAAACCACCTGCACCTTGAATTTGTTCGCCACGAACATAAGCGTTATAATCCCTTATTTCAACATAAACAATAAGGTCGGGGTTATGAACATCAACCCTTAAATGTGGGTAAGCGCCCAAAAGCACACCGCCAATTTCACGGCATATTTCGGGTGAAGTTAGTGGGAACTGCTTGTCCGCACGTTTGGCTTCAACCTTAAAGGTTTTAATGTTTTGAAGGTCGTTTTTTAAATAAATGGGCGATTTTGCAATAATATCGTCCATTGTTTTTTCGCAAACACAAGCACGGCTGAAAGCGGCAATACCAAAAATGCGTGTAACACGGTCGAGCGCTTCTTCAAAGTCGAAGTTATCTTCTTTGGGTTCAATGTAAATGGTTGACTGCGCTTTTCTAACATTTATTTCGCCTAAATCACGAAGGCGGCGGCGAATGTTTTTAATTAAAATATCTTCAAAATTGCAACGGTTTAAACCTTTTAAGGTTAGTTCACCGTTTTTAATAAGTATAATTTCTTTCATTTTTAAACCTTTCTTATTTGGCTTTTGGCGGTTGTCAGTGCATCACACAAAGCGTCAATATCGCCCTTTGTGGTGTCTTTGCAAAAGCTAATTCTTAACATGGAATCGATATGCTTATCGTTAAAACCAATTTGTTTCAAAACATAACTTTGGTTGCCTTTAGCACAGGCACTGCCGCTTGAAACAAAAATTTGTTTACTTTCTAAAAAGTGAAGCAAGGTTTCACTTTTATAACCCAAAACCGAAATGTTTAGGATATAGGGAAGGCCATCATCGAATGAATTTATAACAGCCAAATCATTTTCGGTTAAACGCTGTTTGGCATAATTATAAATTTCCCTAATTTTTAAAAGTGTAGTTTCTAATTTTGGCAAATCTTCAACAGCACCTAAAAGCCCGGCGATAAGCGGAACTGATTCAGTACCCGAACGCATACCGCTTTCTTGACCGCCACCTGTTATGAATGGGGCAATGTGGCATTTTTGACTTTTATATAAAAAGCCAACACCTTTGGGCCCGTGAATTTTATGTGCGCTTGCAGTCAACATATCGACCTGAAGTTTTGAAACATTTATTGGCATTTTGCCGTATGCTTGCACGGCATCACAGTGGAAAAATGCATTTGGTGATTTTGCTCTTGTAATGCGCATGGCATCAGCAATTGGTTGAATTGAACCAATTTCGTTATTGACAAGCATAATGCTTACAAGCAAAGTTTTATCGTTCAAAGCGTTTTCAAGGTCGGTTAAGTTTATAACACCATTTTGGTTCGGTTTAAGAAAAACAACTTCAAAACCCATTTCTTCAAGGCGCTTGGCAGTTTCTAAAACAGATGGGTGTTCGATAGCGGTTGTTATTATACGGTTGCCACGGTTTTTGCGGGACAAAACCGACATAAAAGCCATATTATTGGCTTCAGTACCGCCCGAAGTAAATATAATTTCATTTGGCTTGGCACCAATGGTTTTTGCAACCGCTTGTCGTGTTTCGGTTAAAACATCTTCGGCATTCATACCTAAAATATGTAGCGATGATGGGTTACCCCAATTGTTTGTTAAGATATTATTTATATATTCAACCGTTTTTTTGCATGGTTTTGTTGTTGCGCTGTTATCAAGATAAATTATATTATCACGCCCTTAATGTATATACACTACATATTATAATATATATTTATTGAAAACACAATATCTATTATAAAATTTTCATATAGATAATAAAATATTTTTTGGGGGTGTTTTGTAAATATTATGCTTGATTTTTTACAAAGTTTTTTTTCGGGCAGTCTGCCTTTTGTGGTAACCGTTTGTTTTGGCAGTTATTTGACCTTTAAAACAAGGTTTTTTCAGTTTAAAAATTTGCCATTGTC
This sequence comes from Acutalibacteraceae bacterium, assembly GCA_045611905.1. Taxonomy (GTDB): domain Bacteria; phylum Bacillota; class Clostridia; order Oscillospirales; family Acutalibacteraceae; genus UBA737. The sequence goes on from JAZKYB010000146.1 coordinate 2,030, forward strand.
ATTTTGTTTTTTAAAAGGGAATAAAGGGGACAGTAAAGCGTCATTTTTAGCCATGTGTAATTCGCTTTCGGCCGCCATTGGCACAGGCAATATTGTGGGTGTTGCGGCGGCAGTATCTTTAGGTGGCGCAGGTGCAATTTTTTGGATGTGGGTGACCGCTTTGCTAGGCATGGTTATAAAATCGGGTGAAATTGCACTTGGCGTTTTTTACCGCAAGAAAAAAGGTGATGCTTTTTACGGTGGCCCTGTGTTTTATATAAAAAACGGGCTTAATGAAAAGTGGGGATTTTTAGGTGTTATTTTTGCGTTTTTAGGGATTGTTTCAAGCTTTTTTTGCGGCAATATTACCCAAATAAATTCTGCGGCTGTTTCGGTATCGCAAAACCAAATAATACGGTTTATGATAGGTGCTTCGTCGGGGATTATAATATTTTTAGTAATACGCGGTGGGGTGAAGAAGATTTTTGGCTTTTTGGGTGCGGTTTTGCCGTTTATGGCAGTGCTGTATATTTTGCTTTGCTTTGGTGTTTTGGCATTTAATTTTGAAGAAATTGCACCTGCTTTTTTAAGGATATTTGTCGGTGCCTTTGAGCCAAAGTCGGTTACGGGTGGTGCTGTGGGCAGTGTTTTAACAGTTATTTCCATTGGTGCTTCAAAGGGCATTTTTTCAAATGAAGCGGGGCTTGGCACGGCTGCAATTGCACATTCAACCCCCATAAATGCAAAACCCAAAGAGCAGTCACTTTTTGGTATATTTGAAGTGTTTGTTGACACAATACTTATTTGCACCTTGACAGGATTGACAATTTTAACGAGTGGGGTTATTATTGATTATGGAACTGTGTCTGACAAGTTGCTTACTGTTAGCGCATTTTCCACTGTTTATGGTGATTTTTCCGGGTATATTTTAAGCGTTATGCTGCTGCTTTTCGGCATTTCAAGTGTTATTGGTTGGGCATCTTACGGAATAAGCTTTGCCGAATTTTTATTTGGTGAAAAAGCAGTAAAAATTTTTGTGTTAATATATCCGTTATTTTCAATAATCGGTGCTGTATCAAGCGGTGTTATTGTTTGGCGCTTGGCAGAGCTTTTTAATGGGTTTATGGTTATTATAAACCTTTTGGTTATGTCTTTTTTGTCGAAAGAAGTAATTTTACTGCTAAAGGGGAATGAAATTGATAAAACAAAGGATAAAAAGCATTTGTGAATTTTTAAAAAATGATGAGGCATTTATTGTGACATATCCTGCAAACCGTTTTTATTTAAGCGGTATTAAAACATCGGCGGGAACAGTTTTGATAACTGCTAAAAATGCATACTTTTTTGTTGATTTTCGTTATTTTGAAAAAGCAAAAGCGGTTGTTAATTCGTGCCGGGTAATTTTAAGCGAAAAATTGCCAAAGCAAATCAACGAAATTTTAAAGGCCGAAAAGGTTAAAAAGGTATATTTGGAAAACCAAACCATTTCTTTAAAAGAATATGATAATTTAAAAAGTGACTTGTCTGATTTTGAAATTGTAAATGATGGTAAAATAGAAGATTTTTTATATTCAATGCGTGCGGTTAAAAGTTTTGATGAAATTAAAAAGATGGAACAGGCACAAAAGCTTACCGATGACACATTTGAATATATTTTAAACAGCATTCGTGTTGGTAAAACCGAAAAAGCAATTGCTTTGGAAATGGAATTTTATATGCGCCGCCTTGGAAGCGAAGGTGTTGCCTTTGATTTTATTGTGGTAAGCGGTGAAAACACATCACTTCCGCACGGCACACCCACCGACCGCACAATTAAACGGGGCGACTTTATAACAATGGATTTTGGCGCAGTAATAGACGGTTATAATGCCGATATGACACGCACGGTAGCGGTTGGCGATGTGACCGATAAGCAACGCTTGGTTTATGATACCGTGCTTAAAGCACAGCTTAGCGCCCTTGAAAATATTAAGCCAGGTGCGGTTTGCAAGGATATTGATAAAATTGCCCGTGATATTATAGATGATGCGGGTTTCAAAGGTTGCTTTGGGCATTCGCTTGGTCACAGCGTTGGTGTTGAAATTCATGAAACGCCCAATTTTTCACCAAGAGACAATACTGTTTTAAAAAATGGTATGGTGCTATCGGTCGAACCGGGCATATATATTGAAAATCAATTTGGTGTTAGAATTGAAGATGTGATTTCGGTTACCGATGGCGGACATTATAATCTTACAAAAAGCCCGAAAGAGCTTATAATAATTTAAAAAACAAAACGCTCGAAACATTGGTTTCGAGCGTTTTTATAAATTACTTTGTGCCGAAAATGCGGTCACCTGCATCACCAAGACCGGGAAGAATGTAACAATGGTCGTTTAATCTTTCATCAAGACCTGCACAGTAAACCGGCACATCGGGGTGGGCGGTGGTAAATGCTTCAATACCTTCAGGTGCGGCGATAATGCAAAGGAATTTAATGCGTTTGGGGTTAAATTCTTTAATACGTGACACGGCATCAATAGCGCTGCCGCCTGTTGCGAGCATTGGGTCAAGCACAAAAACATCACGCTCGTCTAAATCGGCAGGTAATTTGCAATAATAATCAACAGGGGTGTGGGTTTCGGGGTCACGGTACATACCAATATGACCAACCTTTGCGGCGGGAATAAGGGTTAAAAGACCGTCAACCATGCCAAGACCTGCACGCAAAATGGGCACAAATGCCATTTTTCTGCCGGATAATTTTTTGGTTTTTGCAGTGACTAAAGGTGTTTCAATTTCAACCTCTTTAAGTGGTAAATCACGGGTAGATTCATAACACATAAGCATTGCAATTTCGTTTATAAGTTCACGAAATTGTTTTGTGCCTGTGCGCTTGTCACGAAGAATAGAAAGCTTGTGCTGAATTAGGGGATGGTCCATTACAAATACGTTGTTTTTCATTTTGAAATCTCCCTTATTTTTCAATTTCAGAAATTTTATCAATTCGGTTTTGGTGGCGACCACCTTCGAATTGAGTATTTACAAATAAATCAACAAGTTCAAGTGCAGTGCCAACGCCGATAACACGACCGCCAAGGCATAACACATTGGAATTATTATGAAGTCGGGTGTATTTGGCTGAGAAATGCTCGCTGCAAGCGGCGGCACGAATGCCCTTGTGCTTATTTGCCGCAATTGACATACCAATGCCGGTGCCACAAACCAAAATACCTAAGGTATTATCGCCCGATTGTATGCTTTCGCAAACCTTTTTTGCAATATCGGGATAATCAACCGAAACATTTTCATAAATGCCAAAATCGGTCACATTATGGCCCATATCGGTAAGTTGTTTCAAAATTGCGTTTTTATGTTCAAAACCGCCGTGGTCACAGCCAAGTGCTATATTCATAATTTCATTCTCCTTGCTTTGCTTTTAATTCGCGTTCCGCTTGGGGAAGTCGCAAATAAAATGGTAATAAATCATTTGGCGAAACAGTTTCACTGTTTTTAAAATTTTCAACTGCGGCAAACCCAACGCCCACAGCGTTTTGATATTGCCTTATTGAATGGGCTTTTTTAACATTTTTTATATCCTTTGCGGCGTTATAAAAAATATCGGCCCCGTCACCAACAATTATAACACATTTATCACTGTTTTGCGACAGTTTTTTTATTTCTTCTAAAAGTTCGTCACACATAAGTGCACGGTCATCACAAAGACGGGTAACGGCACCATTTTCAATGTCGAAAATCGCATTATAAAGTTGGTTGCATCTGGCATCCATAACAGCGCAAACAATACAGTCAGTGTCAGAATAATTTTGTGCCATTGCCAAAAGGGTGGAAACTGCGGCGCAAGGTGTTTTATTTGCGGCAGCAAGACCTTTTATGGCGCTTATGCCAATTCTAACACCTGTAAACGAACCGGGACCATTGCTTATTGCAAAGCCATCAATTTCATTAATGTTTGTTTTTGAAGATGAAAGGGTGCTTTCTATCATTGGCATTAAGGTTTGTGAATGTGTAAGC
>JAZKYB010000147.1:0-7263 GCA_045611905.1 Acutalibacteraceae bacterium
GTTTTCATCTAATCACCGCCTATGTGCAGTATAGCATAAAGAGAAAAATAAATCAATGCGAAGCGTTGTATCGTTTTTGACGAAGTCAAAACATCGTTTATGGCGTTAGCCATAACATCGTTTTGTGTCCGCTAAAGCGGAATGATGTTTTTGCTTCGCAAAAAATGATGTTGACCTATCGGTCAAACGAAGTTGTGTCCTGCGGACACAAACACAAAAAGAAAAAGCAAGTCAAATGACTTGCTTTTATTTTTGGAGGCACCACCCGGATTTGAACCGGGGCGTAAAGGTTTTGCAGACCTCTGCCTTACCGCTTGGCTATGGTGCCTTATTCAGTTTAAAAAAAGGGTGCTTATTGTAAGCACCCTTGGAGCGGATTACGAGGCTCGAACTCGCTACCTCCACCTTGGCAAGGTGGCGCTCTACCAGATGAGCTAAATCCGCATAATAAATGGTGCCTCCGGTCGGAATCGAACCAACGACACGGGGATTTTCAGTCCCCTGCTCTACCGACTGAGCTACAGAGGCAAATGTGGCGACCTGGATGGGGCTCGAACCCACGACCTCTAGCGTGACAGGCTAGCGTTCTAACCAACTGAACTACCAGGCCACATGGTGGGAACAACAGGGCTCGAACCTGTGACCCTCTGCTTGTAAGGCAGATGCTCTCCCAGCTGAGCTATGCTCCCACGATGACCGCGCTGGCTTGCCAATGGCAACTCACCGGCGACAAGCAATATATTATCACAACATATTACGTTTGTCAAGCAAATTTTTTTAATTTTTTAAAATTTTTTCAATGTCTTTTTTTGAAAAACTATATGTTGTGTTGCAGAAGTCACAACACACACTAACTTCGGGTAAATCAGCCGTCATTTCAGCCAATTCTTGTTTGTTAATCGACTTTAAAGTAGCTTCAACTTTTTCCCTTGAACATTTACATTTATATGCAACCTCTTCGGTATATATAACCTCCACATCAAAACCTTTTAAAACATCCCTTACAATGTCTTCAATATCCATTCCTTCATCCATAAGGGCGGTAAGCGGACGAACATTTTTAAGGTTTTCTTCAAGTTTTACTATTATTTCCTCTTCAGTAAAGGGTAAAAGCTGTAAAATATAGCCACCCGCTTTTCTAACCGTTAAATCGGTATTTACAAGCACACCCAATGCACAAACAGTTGGTATTTGTTCACTTGTGGCGTAATATGAGGTAATATCCTCAGCAATTTCGCCCGAAACAATTGGAATAAATGCGTTATAAGGTTCTTTAAGGCCTAAATCCTTGGTTACAAAAAGACTGCCATTTTTGCCAACCGCAGCCGAAACATCCAGCTTGCCGTTTGGCTTTAAAGGAATTTCAACCACAGGGTTTTGCACATAACCGCGCACATTGCCGTGATAGTCAGCCGAAACGGTAATTGCACCGGCGGGACCGTTACCGTCAATTTTAAGCGAAATTGTGTTCTTTTCGCCCTTTAACATATTACCCATCATAGCGGCGGCAGTTAACATTCTGCCAAGTGCGGCAGTTGTCACCGCTGATGTTTTATGAATTTCTTCAGCTTTGGCCACAATATCGGTTGAATCCACAGCCGAAACCATTATTGCGCCTTCGCTTGTTATACATCTTATGAGTTTGCCCATTATTTCACCTTTTTTGTTACATAAATTGCCCTTTGACTTTTTTCATTTAAAGGTTTTAAAGTCATATCATCAAAAACTTCAACAACAAAAAGCCCTGCTTTTTCCAACGCTTTTTTAAGTTCTTCTTTGGTGTATGCCCGTTCAGAAAAATCTTCACTTTCTCTTAAATAACATTCATCTTGCTTTACAAAAAAATCAAGCGAAATGTGCACCGTTTTATTTTTTTCGGTGTAATTGTTGGCCCACACGCAATAAAGGTCGTCTCTGTCCATTACAAAAACATTATCGCCCAAAATTTCACGGTGTTTATATTCGGTATTAACATCAAAAATAAAAAGGCGGTCGGGTTCTAAAAACAACGAAATTTTAGAAAGTGCCTTGCAAAGCTTTTTATAATCGGTTATATGATTTAAGCTGTCAAGACAACAAACCGCACCATCCACCGTGCCAAAAAGGTCCAATTCTTCGGCCTTTTGGCAAAGATACAAAACATCAAGTCCCTGCCGGGCAGAGCGTTCCCTTGCAATATTAAGCATTTCTTCGCTCATATCAGCGCCAATAACTTCAACACCCTGTTTTGCAAATTCGTTAGAAAAACCACCTGTACCGCATGCAACATCTAAAAGAAGTGTTGGCATTTTATCATATTTTTTAAAAAGCCGCATTAAATAAGCCGTACGTTTTTTATAATCGACATCATACATCAGTTCGTCATAAAAACTGGCAAAGTTATTATACATTTTTTATTTTAACCTTTCAAAAGCCAAATTAAGCCCTTCGTTCATAGAACGATTTACACGGCTTATGGTAGCAGTGCTTGCCCCTGTAGATTTAACAATATCGCTGTAAACCTTTTTTTCGTTTAAAAGCTTTGCCACAACAAAACGCTGGGCATAAGTTTCAATTTCCTTTGGGGTGCAAATGTCACCAAAAAACATATAAAGTTCTTCACGGGTTTTTAAGGTTAAAACCGCGTCAAATAATTGGTCAGCAAAATCGGGTCTTTTCATAAAAAACACCACCTTGTTAGAATACAAAAACATTTTAACACATAAAAGCGCTAAAGTCAATTTTATCACTTGATATATTAACAAAAAAATGATAATATAATTTTGTAATTAAAGCCGAAAAAGGATGTTTTTTGATGAAAAGTGTAAAAATTTTGCACACTGCTGATATACACATTGGCGCACGCGACGCTTTTTTGGGTGCCGCTGCGGAAAGCCGCCGCTTTGAAACACTTTTAACCTTTGAAAAAATTGTTGATTTGGCAAGGGAAATGGGAGCCGATATTTTAGCCATTGCAGGCGATTTGTTTGACAGCAACAATGTTGAAAACGAATTTATATCGGGTGTTTTAAATAAAATAAAATCTATACCCGAAATTAAGGTGGTTTTTGCTGCCGGCAACCACGACCCTTTAAACAGCGAATCGCCATTTTTGAAAAATAATTTACCCGAAAATCTTTATGTTTTACCCACAACCGACAGTGTTTTAACCTTTGAAGACATTAAAACCAAGGTTTATGGTAAATCGTTTGAAAATGTTTATTTAAAAGGTGAAGAAGAATTTTCCATTAAAGCGGATGCTGATTATATAAACATTATGGTGCAACACGGCGAACTCAGGGCTGATTTAGGGTCGGACTATAATTCCATAACTCCTAAATTTGTTAAAAAAAGCGGTATGGATTATATAGCTTTGGGCCATGTTCACGCCCACACACCCGTTGGCAAAATTGATGACACACATTTTGCTTATTGCGGTTGCCCCGAAGGTCAGGGATTTGATGAATTATCCCAAAAAGGTGTTTATTTTGGTGAGGTGCAAAAAGCCAACTGCGATTTGCAGTTTATCCCCGTTTCAAAACGCCAACACATTGTAAAGCAAATTGACATTACAAACTGCCAAGACATTGCAAGCGCCGTTTTGGAAGACCTTAAAGCAAATTTTGAAAACTTTGCCGATAATCTTTATAAAATTGAACTTGTGGGCAATATTCCGCCCGAAACCGAACTTAATCTTACTGAAATAACCACACGGCTTTCGGCACAACTTTATTTTGTTAAAATAAAAGACAAAACCGAATTTGCAGTTGATTTAAACCTTTTAGCGACCGAGCCAACCCTTAAAGGTGTTTTTGTTAAAAATATGCTTTCACTTTTAGAACAAAGTGACGATAAAGACACCGTGAAGCAGGCGCTTAACATCGGGCTTCGTGCCTTTAATTCGGGGGTAATGTATAATGAAGATTAAAGGCTTATATATTTCGGCCTTTGGTGGTGTTAAGAACTTGCAGCTTAACCTTGAAAACGATTTTACCGTTATTTTCGGTGAAAACGAACACGGCAAAACCACCATTATGAATTTTATAAAAATGATGTTTTACGGCAGTGAACGTGCAAAAGGTGATATTTCAAAAAGTCCCCGCAAAAAATATATGCCGTGGGACAACAGCCAAATGTCAGGCAGTATTGATTTTGAAAAAGATGGTAAAAACTTTCGGCTTGAACGCATTTTTGGTGAATCTAATTCTACCGACAAGGTAACCCTTATTGACAAGGATTTAGGTACCCGTGAAACCGTTGCGGCCGACATTGGCACAAAAATTTTGGGGCTTTCATCCGCCGCTTTTGAACGCAGTATTTTTATTGGTCAGTTTGGTTTCCCCGAAAGCAACACCGCGGCCGAAGGTGAAATAAATTCAAAACTTTCAAACATTGCACTGACCGGCAGTGAAGATATTTCTTTTGACGAAGTTTACGCCCGACTTGAAAAAGCAAAATTACAGCTTTCTTCAAAAAGCGGAAAATCGGGTGCTTATGACAAAAATCTTATTGCTTTAAAGGGCTTAAACGAGCAACTGCAAAAGTCCGAAAATGACGCTGCAAAAATTGCACTTGGTCGTCAAAAGGCCGCAGAAATTGTGAAAGAAATTGAAAGTTTACAGCAAAAAGCAAATTCTTTAAAGCGAAAAATTGATAAAGAGCAAGATTTTAAAAACGCCGATAAACTTCGTGAACTTTTAAATCTTAAAGCAGACCTTGAAAAAATTACAGCCGACCTTACCCTTGAAAACGGCAGTAAAATTGATGAAATGTTTCTAAAAAAGATTGATTTTTGCATTTCAAAAATTGACAGTGTAAAAACCAAAATTGAAGCCAAAGAAAACGAAAACAAAATAATAAAGCAAGGTCTTGATTTGGCTCTTGACCCCCAAAAAGCTTCGCCCGAAAAATCGGCCGAACTGCAACAAAAAATAAACAACCTTGAAGAAAAACAAACCGCTTTAAAAGACGAATATGCCGAAATTGAAAAATCATTAAACGGCAAAAATGCCCCTAATTTCATTTTACTTATTTTGGGTATCATATTTGGCTTGGGCGGTGCTGCATTGTGTTCTTATAACACATATACGGGTGCGGCTGTTGCCTTTATCGGTATGATTTTATGTGTGGTATTTATAATTATGGCAACTTCAAAAAATGCAAAGAAAAAAGCATTTGAAGGTCGCCTTTTAAACATTAAGCTTGAACTTAATGAGCTTATGACGGTTTTAGCGCTTGAAAAATCAAACCTTAATGCAATTACCACCGCATTAAATTCAAATGCGGCAATGATTGAAAACCAACAAAACCACATTAAAGAAAATAACGAAAAAATTGAAGAACTTTTAAAAGAAAAAAGTGAATATGAAAAAGAACTTGATAATCTTTTAGGCACCACATTTGACACAACCGACATTGACACAACGCTTGAAAATTTACGTGAAAAAGCAGCAAAGCAAAAAGAAATTAAGCAAAAAATTAACTATATTTTAAAAGATGTCGGCAATGTTTCTTATGAAGAGGCGGCAGAAAAAATTAAAGAAGCCGAAAGCTTTGAAATTGATGACGACTTTGATGCCATAAAGCAAGAATTTTCTAATATTTCGGATGAAATTTTAAACCGCAAAACCACCGCTACCGAAATTTTAACCGAAATTAAAGCAATGACAAAAGTAATGGAAAACCCCGAAGCAATTAAATTGCAAATTGCAAATCTTACCGATAAGACACAGTCACAAAAAGAATATTTAGATGCTTTAAACCTTGCAATGACTGCCCTTTCAAACAGCTTTGCAGAGGTTAGACGAAACTATGGTTCGGCTTTGGACAGTAAAACCGCCGAAATTTTCAAAGGCATTACAGGTGGCAAATATAAAGCTGTCAATGTTTCAAAATCGTTTGACATTTCGGTAGAAAAGGCCGACACCTTTGGAAGTTATGAAGTTGGTTATCTTTCAAGCGGAACGGTTGACCAAGCATATTTAAGCTTGCGCCTTGCTGTTAGCGAATTTATGGCCGACACAAACGGTGCTTTGCCAATTTTGCTTGATGATTCGCTTACACAGTTTGATGATAAGCGCCAAAAAACCGCCTTGGAATTTTTGAAAGATTATTCAAACAAAAACCAAATTATAATGTTTACCTGCCATAAATCTATATGCGACACCGCTGAAGATTTAGGCGGAAAGAAAATTAGCATATCTTGAAACATTTAAAAAGACCTTGAAACAGAAATTCTGTTTCAAGGTCTTTTTTGTTTTTTTAATAGAAAAATTTTAAAAACAATTTTTAACCCTGACAAAAACTGTCATAGTTAAAATTTAAAATGTGCTTGCAGCTGTAAGAAATCGGGACGCTGATTACAAGAAAAATAGTTACATTTTAAACAAAAAATAAAATATAGAAAGGATGAAATATAAAATGAAAACTATTTTCGGTGTTAGTTCAGCTACACCAATTAATAAAAAACTGAAAAATGGTTATACAATGTATGACTGGGTAAAAAGACAAAAGTGCTTTCCTGCCTTTTGTATGAGAACACTTTGCGGTGAAGATAAAATCACTTCAGAAGAAATCGAGTTCTTAAATGCAAAGGATTGCAAAATCGGTTTGGTTATTCGTGACCTTACCGAAGCAAAGATGTCGGGTGTAAATGGTACAGAGGATGCACTTAAAGCAGTAGAATCTGCAAAAGAATTGGGTGTTCCTCAGAACGGGAAAATTGCCTTGTTTGCAGAAATTAAGCCTGAGTGGAGTGTAAACCACAATTGGATGATTTCATTTGCTCGAATTGTTTCAGCAAACGGTTATGTGCCTGCATTTATCGGTAATACCGATTCTAGCAAAAACTTTAACTTTGATCGTCAGTGCAGTCACTTTGTACAGGCAACAAAGGATGTAAATTACTTTGATGCGCTCTTTATGGCGACCGAGCCGAAATGTGACGGTATACCTACCGAGTGGGCTCCCTATTGTCCGTCTGCATTAGAGCCTGAGAATATGCATCTTTGGTCTTGCGGTACCACTACCTTTGACTTTACAGGGGTAGAAGATGTATACGCTAAGGACGAGAAAGTCCTTGAAAATATGTGGTAAAGGAGGTATAATAAAAATGAACAAGAAACAGTATAATAATGTAATAGAAAACACATTAAAGCACGAACAGTCAGCACAGACCGATGATTCCCTTGCAACTGCAAGAGCTATATTTGATAATATGGGTGTTGCATTGCCGCAAGGTGATATTAAAACTGTTTGCGAAACCATCAAGACTGATAACTATAT
>JAZKYB010000148.1:0-3382 GCA_045611905.1 Acutalibacteraceae bacterium
TTCATAACGTTTTTTTCGGCCTGTTCTTTACTGAATGAAATTGCAGGTGCAACATCAGTTAAAAGGTTTATAATTAAAAGCTGAACAGCAATTAATATTGGTGATTTAAATATAATTGAACCAATAAGCAAAAGTAACAATTCAGAAAAATTACAGCTTATAAGATAAGATACCGTCTTTTTAATGTTGCTAAAGAAACCGCGGCTTTCCTTAATTGCATTAACAATTGCGCCAAAATTATTTTTAAGAATTATTACATCGGCATTTCCTTTTGCAACATCGGCGCCAAACTTACCAATAGCGCAGCCAACATCAGCAATTGCCAAAGCGTCAGCATCTTGAAGACTGTCACCCGTAATTGTTACAACAGCTTTTTTGCTTTGCCATGCTTTAACAATTCTTGCCTTATGCACCGGTGAAATTCGGGCAAATACGCAATAATTTTCAATTACATTTGCAAGTTCCTCGTCAGACAATGCATCAAGTTCAACACCCGAAATGGCTTGTGATTCGTCTTCTAAAAGGCCAATTTTCTTTGCAATAGAAACCGCAGTAAAAAGATTATCGCCTGTTAACATATTAACCTTAATTTTAGCGTCTTTGCAAATCTTTATATCTTTATATACTTCTTCACGAATAGGTTCGCTTAGTCCCAAAAGTCCAACAAAGGTTAAGTCACACTCAATATCCTCGTGCTTGGGGTTCGCAGGTATTGCCGAAAGACGTTTAACGGCAACAGCAACATTGCGAAGACCATCTGATGCCATTTCAACATTGGTTTTTAAAATACTGTCAACATCACAATCCCTGCATTTGGGAACAATAATTTCAGGTGCACCCTTAACAATTGCGAAAGGTTGCTCGTTAATTATTGTTAAAATAGTCATGCTTTTACGCTGTGAATCAAAAGGTATAACAGAAATTTTCGGGAAAAGAGTGCTAATTTCGGCTTCGTCCTTATGGTTGAGTTCCTTGCAAGCAACCATAATGGCATTTTCGGTTGTGTCGTTTTCTAACGTGTTGCAAGCGGCGCCCAAATTTAAAACAACCGCCGATGATTCATCAATAAAACCATCCGCAACATTAACAACCTTTTTACCATCATAAATGGCTTCTAAAACCATTTTGTTTCTTGTAAAAATGCCTGTTTTGTCTGCACATATTACATTAGTTTTACCAATTTTTTCAAGCGCTGTGCTATCCTTAAAAATAATTTTTTCATCAAAAATTCGCTTTGCACCTGAAGCAATAACAATGGTTGAAATTGCATTAAGACCTTCGGGCATTGCGGCAAAAGCAAGTGCCACTGCATTTAATAAAGCAGTAACAGTTATACTTGCAAAAGGTTCGCTTGATTTGAAGTTTTGAATCATAGTAATAAAGAAAATCAAAACACAAACACATAGTATCAAAATATTAAAAACCTTTGAAATTAAACTTAATTCATTTTGCATTGGCAAACGCTTGCCACCGATTTGTTCGTTAATTGCATCGGTTTTACCTGTTTCAGTGTTAAGAGCAGTTGCCACAACTACCGCTTTTGCACAGCCATGAATTGCAGTTGTTGAAGCAAAAACCATATTGCTGCGCTTTTCTATTGGAACGATATCGTCCAAAACAATGTCGGCATTTTTTTCAACAGGCACTTCTTCGCCACTAACAGTTACCTCATTACAACGAAATTCGGTTGTTTCTATAAGGCGTGCATCGGCGCAAATATAGTCGCCTTCATTAAGCAATATAATATCGCCCGGCACCAATTCGATCGAATTAATGACCTTGACACCACCTTCACGTAAAACCCTTACCAATGGATTTGTAGTTTGCTTTATGTCAGACAAGGTGTTTTCACAGTCAAAAAGGTGAAAAGCAGAAACCACAGCATTTAAAATAACAATACCTATTACCAAAAAGCCAAAATACGCCATTGGGCTATTGTAACTGCTTGCCACGAAAAAATATATTAGTGACAAAATCATAAGCAAAATACCGGTTTTTGTAAACTCGGCAAAAAAGGATTTTATAATTGATGGCTTTTCGCTTGTTGAAACAACATTTTTGCCATAAATTTCTTGCTTTTCAATAACTTCGCCATTTGCAAGGCCAACTTGCCCGTTTACATTATAATGCCTTAAAACTTCTTCTTTTGAAGAACTATGCCAAATCATAATTTCTCCCCTTACAAGCTCAAATAATAATCCTTCATGGTTTTAGCATCCTCTGCTTGTGTGCCTGCCGATTCACAAACGAAGGTGGGATTTAAACCATATTTTACAATAAGTTCCATAAGCGGTTCAAAATTAGGGCCATAAACCTCATCCTCAAAGGTTAAGTGCCTTTTTTCGCCGCCTGTAGTATATTCAATTTTTGAAAAATGCGAATGAAAATTCCTAAAGCGTTCTTCACCTAATTGATTTTTAATTTCAAGAAGTATATTTTCAAAATCATTAACATTTTTTAAAACGCCTAAATCGCGAGCATTTAAATGGCCAAAATCAATGCAAGGAATAATTCGTTCATCAATTTTACAAAGTTCTAACACTTCATAAAGTGTGCCAAGCTGATTAACCTTACCCATTGTTTCGGGACAAATGTGTATATTTGAAAGGCCTTCATCATCAAGTGCTTTTTGCGAAAGTGCCATTGTATCTTTTGCGAGAATTAAAGCTTCCTCGCGTGAAATTTTTCCGCACGAACCGGTGTGAACAATAATTCGGTCACCACCCATTGCATTAACAGCACGGGCCGATGCCAAAATATAATTTATTGAATTTAGGCGCTTTTCTTCATCAACTGAAGACATTGAAATATAATAAGGTGCATGCAATGACAGGGTTATTCCCTTTTCTTTTGCAATTTTTCCAAGTTCGGCCGCCTTATCTAAACCAATGTTTACACCACGTCCGCATTGATATTCAAAATGGTCAAGCCCCATTTCCACAAGGTATTGCGGAACTTGCAAGCTTGTCTTATATCCTTTTGCTTTAAAGCTGTCCCCTGTGCCTGCAGGACCAAATTTAGCGGACATATTATTCCTCCGTATTGACAATTTTAAGTTTTTTAATTAAAAAAGCTTCAACCTTGCGCTTCATTCTAAAACGAAGTGAAGTTTCAGGTTTTATGGGTGTTAAAAGAATTGTTTTAACACCAACAACATTACCGCCAAGTGTGTCGGTAAAAAGTTGGTCACCCACTATTGCAGTTTCACCTTTTTTGGTGCCAAGTCGTTTTAAGGCACGCAAATAACCAAACGGCAATGGTTTTAAACCAAGCGAAATAAAATCAAGTTCAATTTTCTTGGCAAACGGTGTTAAGCGTTTAGAATTAGAATTTGACAAAACAGTCATTTTAATGCCATTTTCACGCATTAAATTAAGCCAAT
>JAZKYB010000149.1:0-2764 GCA_045611905.1 Acutalibacteraceae bacterium
ATGTTATTTATTAATTGTTCTTTTACTTAATACATTAAATGTGGAGAGCCAATTCTTATAGGGGCAACAACGCAACATTTGACTAAAACTGGTGTCAAAATTGGTGTCAAATAGGATTATTCACATATATAAACAAAAGTAAAAAACCTTGCAAACACTAGTGTTTACAAGGCTTTTCGTGTGGTTGCGGAGGAAGGACTTGAACCAACGACCTTCGGGTTATGAGCCCGACGAGCTACCAACTGCTCCACTCCGCGATATTTAACTTTTGTTGTTACTATTATTATACACAAAATTGCGTAATAATGCAACCCTTTTTTAATAAAAAACTTAATCTTTTTTGAAAACCTTAAGACCTTCGGGAAAAACCCGAAGGTCTTTTCAGCTTTTTTGTGTTTTAGTTCACACATTATCGGCGCCTATGCAAAGCTGTTGCCCTGCAAATGACAATGTGAGGACTAAAATCAAGATATTACTTTAACTCGATAATTGCCATCTCAGCAGCGTCGCCACGACGGGGACCTGTTTTGATGATTCTGCAATAACCACCGTTTACGTCCATATACTTAGGAGCGATTTCGTCAAATAACTTTTTAACAACATCTTCCTTAGTAATGAAAGCTAAAGCTTGACGCTTATTGTGGAGATTATTTTCTTTAGCGAGTGTAATATACTTTTCTGTCATAGAACGAACTTCTTTAGCACGTGTAACAGTAGTTTCAATTCTGCCGTTTTCAAGCAAGAATGTTACCATTGCGCGAAGCATAGCTGTTCTATGGTCACTGGTTCTTCCGAGTTTACGGGTACCTGGCATATAAGTTCACTCCTTAAAATTGGAATTATTCGTCGTCTTTTTTGAGAGTAAAGCCAAAGGAATTAAGCTTTGCAATAACCTCTTCAAGTGATTTACGACCTAAGTTTCTAACCTTCATCATATCTTCTTCAGACTTGTTGATAAGGTCTTCAACAGTGTTAATACCTGCACGCTTTAAGCAGTTGAAGCTGCGAACAGATAAATCCAATTCGTCGATTGTTAAATCGAGAACCTTTTCCTTTTCATTGTTGTTCTTTTCAGCCATAATACTGTCAGTTTCGCTAACACCTTCAGTAAGGTCAAGGAAAATTTCAAGGTGTTCCATAAGAACCTTTGCTGACATTGAAACAGCTTCGTTAGCTCTGATTGAACCGTCAGTCCAAACTTCAAGTGTTAACTTGCCCTTATCGGTAACATTACCAACACGGGTGTTATCAACTGAAAAGCTTGCCTTTAAAACGGGTGTGTAAATAGAGTCAACGGGAATAAAACCAACAATAGTTTGTGCGGGTTTATTTTGATCAGCCGGTACATAACCACGACCCTTGTTAATTGTAAGCTCCATATTAAGCTTTGCACCTTCATCAAGAGTTGCAATATACATATCGGGATTCAAAATTTCAACCTCAGAATCGGCTTTAATAGAATCAGCAGTTACAACACAAGGACCTTCTGCTTCGATGTAAACCTTTTTAGCTTCATCGCAGTGAAGTTTTGCAATAATGCCTTTAATGTTAAGAATAATTTCAGTAACATCTTCTTTAACGCCGGGAATGGTAGAAAATTCATGAACAACACCGTCAATTTTAATGCCTGTAACAGCAGCACCCGGTAAAATTGAAAGAAGAACTCTTCTCATACTGTTGCCGAGTGTGGTGGCATATCCGCGTTCTAACGGTTCCATAACAAATTTGCCATATTTGCCGTCTGCGGTAATTAAGGCGGTATCAATTCTGGGCTTTTCAATCTCTATCATTTAAAAGCTCCGTTTCTCCGTACTGTAAATTTTAAATAAGATATTGTGTTGCACGGTAACACATATCCATAGACAACTATTATCTTGAATAGAATTCTACGATGAGTTGTTCTTCAACAGGTGCATCAATTTGGTCTCTATTAGGGAGACTGATGATTTTTGCACTTAACTCATCACGATTTACATCGATCCAAGTAGGAACAGGTCTTGCGCTGTTAGCTTCGATAACTGCCTTGATTTTTTCAAGACCGCGAGCTTTTTCACAAACAGTGATTACATCGCCTGCTTTAAGCAAGTAAGAAGCAATGTCAACACGATGACCGTTTACTTCGAAATGACCGTGACCAACAAGTTGTCTTGCTTCTGCACGAGAAGAAGCAAAGCCCACTCTGTAAACCACGTTATCAAGACGGCTTTCAAGAATTTTTAAAAGGTTGTCACCGGTAATGCCGGTTTTTCTTTCGGCAATTTCAAAATAATGGTGGAACTGATTTTCCTGAACACCATAAAAACGTCTTGCAGTTTGTTTTGCACGAAGCTGCAAACCGTATTCAGATGACTTCTTTCTACCTTGTCCGTGTTGGCCGGGAGCATAAGCTCTGATACCAACTGAACATTTATCAGAATAGCAACGTTCGCCCTTTAAGAATAATTTCTTACCTTCACGGCGGCAAAGTCTGCAAACTGCACCGGTATATCTTGCCATCTATAACACCTCCATAAATTTTATGCAAATTTTATTTGCACAGCATTTTTAAATTGATTATACGCGTCTTCTCTTGGGAGGACGGCAACCATTGTGTGGAATCGGAGTAACATCTTTAATCATAGTAACCTCAAGACCTGTTGCCTGAAGTGCTCTGATTGCAGCTTCTCTTCCTGAACCGGGGCCCTTAACAAAAACCTCAACGGTTTTAAGTCCGTGCTCCATAGCAGCCTTTGCAGCAGTTTCAGCAGCTGACTGAGCAGCAAAC
>JAZKYB010000150.1:0-11870 GCA_045611905.1 Acutalibacteraceae bacterium
CACTGTTTCAGGTGATATCGGCTGTTATTCTTTAGGCTGCGCCGCACCGCTTTCATCTATTGATTCAATAATCTGTATGGGCGCGAGCGTTTCGGCTTGTCACGGTATGGAAAAAGCGGCAGGCGAAGACTTTGCAAGAAAAACAGTTGCAGTTATCGGTGATTCAACCTTTATGCATTCGGGTGTTACGGGTCTTATTAACATTGCTTATAACGGCTCAAATTCTACCGTTATTATTCTTGATAACTCAATCACAGGTATGACAGGTCACCAACAAAACCCCACAACAGGTTATAATTTAAAGGGTGATCCCTGCAGTAAAATTGATTTAGAAGCCCTTTGTAGAAGTGTTGGTATTAACAGCGTTCGCGTGGTTGACCCTTATAATTTGGCTGAATGTGATGCCGTTATTAAAGAAGAACTTCAAAAGGATGAGCCAAGCGTTATTATTTCTCGCCGTCCTTGTGCGCTTTTAAAATATGTTAAGCACGCAGGACCTATTAAGGTAAATACCGATAAGTGTATCGGTTGCAAATCTTGTATGCGTATCGGTTGCCCTGCAGTTAGCATTATTGACGGCAAGGTTAAAATTGATAACACCCTTTGCACCGGCTGTGGCGTATGCGCGCAAATGTGCAAATTTGATGTTTTTGAAAATGTGAAGGAGGCGTAAAAGCAATGCAAACAAAAAATATTATGATTGTCGGCGTTGGCGGACAGGGTACATTACTTGCAAGTAAGCTTTTGGGCCGAATTCTTTTATCAAAGGGTTACGATGTTAAGGTTAGCGAGGTTCACGGTATGAGCCAACGCGGCGGTAGCGTTGTTACCTACGTTAGATATGGCGATAAGGTTTATTCGCCTGTTATTGACAAAGGCGAGGCCGATTTTGTTGTTTCTTTCGAACTTTTAGAAGCTGCCCGTTGGGTTGAATATCTTAAAGATGGCGGCAAAATCATCACAAACACACAACAGGTTAATCCAATGCCCGTAATTATCGGTGCTTGTGAATATCCTGCTGAATTGGAAAGAAAAATTGCGGAATTGAAAATTGACCTCGATGCATTTGACGCTTTGGCGTTAGCCGAAGAAGCAGGTAATTCAAAGGCGGTAAACATTGTTTTAATGGGTAAACTTTCAAAATATTTTGACTTTACCGAAGAAGAATGGTTAACCGCTATTGAACAAAGTGTTCCTGCAAAGTTTTTGGAACTTAACAAAAAAGCGTTTGCATTAGGTAGAGAGGCGTAATTAAAATGGCAAATTATTATCAAAAGGATGTGGAGTGTGCCAGTCGTGAAGAAATGGTGGCGCTTCAAAACGAAAGACTTGTGGTTCAAGTAAAACACGTTTGGGATAACGTACCTTATTATCGTAAAAAGATGGAAGAAAAGGGCGTTACACCCGACGATATTAAGGGCATTGATGATTTACATAAGCTTCCTTTTATCACAAAGGACGATTTGCGTGATGCTTACCCTTATGGTCTTTTAGGTGCGCCACTTTCTGATTGTGTTCGTATTCATTCAACTTCGGGCACAACCGGTAAGCGTGTGGTTGCTTTTTACACCCAAAACGATATTGATTTATGGGAAGATTGCTGTGCCCGTGCTATTGTTGCGGCAGGCGGCACAAAGGAAGACGTTTGTCAGGTTGCTTACGGTTATGGTCTTTTCACAGGTGGTTCCGGTATGCACGGCGGTAGCCACAAGGTTGGTTGCTTAACACTTCCAATGTCATCGGGTAATACTGACCGTCAATTACAGTTTATGACCGATTTGGGCGCTACAATTATTTGCTGCACACCTTCTTATGCTGAATATTTGGCTGAAAGCATTCACGAAC
Organism: Acutalibacteraceae bacterium; assembly: GCA_045611905.1. Lineage (GTDB taxonomy): Bacteria > Bacillota > Clostridia > Oscillospirales > Acutalibacteraceae > UBA737. Next base: position 1,846 of record JAZKYB010000150.1, read on the forward strand.
GTGGGCTTCGTGACCAAATTAAATTAAAAGCGGGCATTTTCGGCGCTGAAGCGTGGAGCGAAGAAATGCGCCACGATATTGAAAAACAGCTTGGCATTAAGGCGTATGATATTTACGGTCTTACCGAAACAAGCGGCCCCGGTGTTGCCTTTGAATGTAGCGAACAAACAGGTATGCACATTAACGAAGACCACTTTATTGCTGAAATTATCGACCCCGACACTTTGGAGGTTTTACCCGAAGGCAGTCAAGGTGAGTTGGTATTCACTTCAATCACTAAAGAGGGTTTCCCGCTTCTTCGTTATCGTACAAAGGATATTACTGTTTTAAGCCGTGAAAAATGCTCTTGCGGTCGTACCCTTGTCAAAATGCACAAGCCAATGGGCAGAAGCGATGATATGCTTATTGTTAAGGGTGTTAACGTATTCCCGTCACAAATTGAGGCAGTGCTTTTGGAAAATGGTTACCCTGCAAATTATCAAATTATTGTTGACCGTGTAAACCACAGCGACACTATTGAGGTTTTGGTTGAAATGACACCCGAATTGTTTACCGACTCGCTTGGTCGCATTACCGAAATGGAAAAAGAACTTGTTTCCGCCCTTAAAGCAATGCTTGGTATTTATGCAAAGGTTCGCCTTGTTGAGCCAAAGTCAATTGCCAGAAGCGAAGGCAAGGCAGTTCGTATTATCGATAAGCGCAAAATATAGGGAGGGACTTTTAAATGGCAATTAAACAAATTACTGTATTTTTAGAAAACAGGGCCGGTCGCCTTTTAGAAATTACACAACTTTTGGCTGACAATAAAATTGACCTTCGCGCTTTAAATATTGCTGAAACCACCGACTATGGTCTTCTTCGTATCATTGCGGATGACACCGAAAAAGCATTAACCGTTTTAAAGGAAAACGGCGCTATTGCTACCACAACTGACGTTTTGGCAGTTGCTGTACCAAATGTTTCGGGCGGTCTTAACACACTTTTGCAGGTTTTGGCAAACGCTAATGTTGATGTTAGCTATATGTATTCAATTTTCGGCCATGCTGATGAAAATGCATATATGATTTTACAGCTTTCGGATGCTAACGAAGTTAAAGGTCTTTTAGAAAGCAAAGGTATAGCAGTTGCAACTGCTGAAAAATTAGGAATTAACTAAAATAAAAGCCCAAACGGGCTTTTATTTTTTTATGTTTTATGGTATACTTTTTAAAAAAGAGAAAGGCGGGGTGAAAATGCGTAAAAACGATGAATTTGTAATGGAAATTGTTGATGTTACAAACGAAGGCAGTGGTGTTGGTAAAACCGATGGCATGGCAGTTTTTGTGCCGCTTACCGCAGTTGGTGATGTTGTTAAAGCCAAAGCAATTAAGGTTAAAAAGCAATATGCCATTGGCAAATTGCTTGAAATTATTACCCCGTCTAAAAACAGAATAGAAAATGACTGCCCTTACTTTAACCGTTGTGGCGGTTGTGTGTTTAGACATATAAATTATAAGGCCGAACTTGATTTAAAAACAAACAAAGTGCATGAAACTGTAAAGCGCATTGGCGGCGTTGATTTGGCACCACAACCAATTTTATATGATGATTGTGAGCGTTATCGCAACAAAGCGCAGTACCCTTTAAGCGAAAACGGTGGCGTGGGCTTTTATGCTTTTCATTCTCACCGCATTATTGAATGTGAAGACTGCCTTTTACAGCCCGCGGTTTTTTCGAAAATTACCGATGCGGTAAGCGATTTTGTAAGGCAGTATTCAATAAGCGTTTATAACGAAGAAAAGCATAAGGGTCTTTTAAGGCATTTGTATATTCGCCGCGGTCAAATTAGCGGTGAAATTATGGTTTGCTTTGTGGTGAACGGTGATAATTTGCCCAAAAGCGAAGTTATTATTGAAAAGCTTAAGTTAATTTGCGGTGATGACCTTAAAAGCGTTGTGCTTAATATAAACAAGCAAGACACCAATGTTATTTTAGGCGACGTTTGTAAAACTTTATACGGTAGTGATTATATAACCGATACCTTGGCTGGCGTTAAGGTTCGGCTTTCGCCATTGTCGTTTTACCAGGTTAACACAGTTATGGCAAACAAACTTTATAATAAGGCGGCCGAATATGTAAAACCCGACGGCAAAAACATAATTGACCTTTATTGCGGTGCAGGTACAATTGGTCTTTCAATGGCAAAGTCTGCAAAAAGCGTTATTGGTGTTGAAATTATTGAAGCGGCGGTAAAGGATGCCGAATTTAACGCTAAAGAAAACGGCATTAAAAACGCAAGGTTTATTTGCGGCGATGCTAAAACTGCGGCCGAGCAACTTAAATATGAAAATATTAAGCCCGACACGGTAATTGTTGACCCGCCAAGAAAAGGTTGCGACGGCGAACTTATAAAAATTATTGCAAACGATTTTTGCCCTGAAAGTGTGGTTTATATTTCGTGTGATGTTGCCACCTTTGCCCGTGATGTTAAAATTTTCGAAGAAATGGGTTATAAACTGGTTGAGTATACACCGGCTGACTTATTCCCACGCACAAGCCATTGTGAAGTTGTTGCGGTTTTGTGCCGAGAAGATAATACACATAATATGAAGCTTCATTCTTTACCTTTTGAAAAGATTAAAAGCTGTGAAAAAACAATAGAACTTCGCTTGTATGATGAAAAGCGTCGGCAGATTAAGGTTGGGGATAAGATAACTTTCACTAACACTGCAACAGGTGAAGTACTAACCAAAACGGTTACAAAATTGCATCGGTTTGACAATTTTGAGGATTTATATAACTGCCTGCCGCTTTTAATGTGCGGTTATACGGCTGATGATATAGATACGGCAAAGCCCTCTGATATGGAGCAGTATTATTCTTTGGAAGAACAGAAGAAATATGGTGTTGTCGGAATTGAGCTTTGCTAATTTAAAACGATTTATTTGGAGAAATTATGACAGAACATATTAAATGTCCTAATTATAAAAAATGCGGTGGATGTCAGCTTCAAAACTTACCTTATGAAAGGCAGTTAAGTTTTAAACAGGTTAAGTGCATAAAGCTGCTTGGCCGATATCACCACATTAACGAAATTATCGGTATGCAAGACCCATATCATTACCGAAATAAAGTGCAAGCGGCTTTTGCCACTAAAAACGGCAAGATTTTGTCGGGTGTTTATCAGTCGTCGACACACAATATTGTGCCGGTTGACAGCTGCATGATAGAAGATAAAATCGCCGATGAAATTATTGTTACTGTTCGCAAACTTTTAAAAAGCTTTAAGCTTAAAACCTTTGACGATAACACCTTTAAGGGTTTTCTTCGCCATGTGCTTGTAAAACGAAGCTTTACGCTTGGTCAGGTTATGGTGGTGTTGGTCACAGGAACAGAGGAATTTCCCAACGAAAGCAAGTTTGTAAATGCTTTGCTTTCTCGCCACAGTGAAATTACCACAATAGTGCAAAATGTAAACAACAAGCGCACTTCGCTTGTGCTTGGCAGTAAAAGCCGTGTGCTTTATGGTGATGGTTATATTGAAGACGAGCTTATGGGTAAACGCTTTCGCATTTCACCTAAGGCATTTTATCAGGTTAACCCCACCCAAACCGCCGTGCTTTATGGTAAGGCGCTTGAATTTGCAAATTTAAATGGTAATGAAACCGTTATAGATGCTTATTGCGGCACGGGTACCATTGGTATTTTGGCATCTGACAAGGCGAAGCGTGTTATTGGTGTTGAGCTAAATGCCGACGCAGTAAAGGATGCCAAGGTTAACGCCGAATTAAACGGTGTTAAGAATATAGAATTTTATGAAGATGATGCAGGTAAGTTTATGACAAACCTTGCGTTAGTCCATGAAACTGTTGACCTTGTGATAATGGACCCACCCCGTGCAGGCGCAAGTTTGGAATTTTTGCGGTCGCTTATCACCCTTTCACCCGAAAAGGTGGTTTATATTTCCTGCAACCCCGAAACACTTTCTCGTGACCTTTCGTTTTTAACACGAAAAGGGTATAAGGTGCGAAAAATTCAACCTGTTGATATGTTCCCACACACGGAGCATGTGGAGGTTGTCTGTTATCTTAAACGCAGCATCAATAATCAGAAAGAATAATAATTATGGAATTTAATGAGAAATTACAACAGCTCCGAAAGAAAAAGGGGCTGACACAGGAAGAATTGTCGGCAGCACTTTTTGTTTCCCGAACTGCAGTTTCAAAATGGGAATCGGGCAGGGGGTACCCCAATATCGACACCATTAGAAATATAGCCAAGTTTTTTGACTTAACTGTTGATGAACTGTTATCGGGCGAAGAACTTTTAGGCCTTGCAAAAGAAGATAATAAGAAAAGGCAAAACCGCTTTTGTGATTTAGTATTTGGGCTTTTGGACATAAGCATGGTGATGTTCTTTTTCGTTCCTTTTTTTGCACAGCGAGGCGAAGCTATAAAATCAGTTAATTTGTTGGCACTAACTGTTTCTCCTTATTTAAAAACAGCATATTTTGGTTTAATAATTGCGGCTATAATATTTGGTGTTTTAACACTTGCTTTGCAAGCCTTTGAAAATAAATTTATTTTTAAAAATATCATTTCTGTAATTTTAACCGCCGCTTTGTTATTGCTTTTTATTTTGAATTTACAGCCCTATGCGGCAACGCTTTTATTTGTTTTTTTGATAATAAAGGCATTGATACTAAAAGTGTCACGCGTGTGACGGAGAGTTTCTTGTAAAATAATAAACCTTCCTTTAAAGTGTAGTTAACACATTGAAGGAAGGTTTTTATATGTTAAAGAGAAAGAATTTTATAAGCGCCACTATTTTTTTACTGTTATTTATTTTATGGACGGTAGCGGTCAAATTTATTGATGTCAGAGCAATCGGACCACAAGCAACAAGCGTTGGTTTTGCGAAACTTAATCAGTTGGCACATAATCTTACAGGTGTAAATTTCACACTTTACAATATAACTGATTGGTTGGGCTTGGTGCCTTTGGCGGTGTGTTTTGGTTTTGGTATATTGGGATTTATACAACTTGTAAGGCGAAAAAGTATTTTAAAGGTAGATTATGACATACTTGCGCTTGGCGGTTTTTACATTGTTGTAATAGCCGTTTATTTGGTTTTTGAAATGTTAGTTATAAATTACCGCCCGGTGTTGATAAACGGAGCTTTAGAGGTATCGTACCCATCCTCAACAACAATGCTTGTAATGTGCATTATGCCGACTTCTATAATGCAATTTAATGCCCGCATCAAAAGTGGCATACTAAAGCGGTGCTTGACGATTATAATTATTGCTTTTATTGTTTTTATGGTGGGCGGCAGACTTGTTTCAGGTGTGCATTGGCTTTCTGATATTATTGGTGGGGCAATATTAAGTGCAGGACTTGTGCTTATGTATGGTTCTATCAGTGGCTTAAATAAGAAATGATTTTAAATTTATGGTTTTAATAATTTACCAATAATGCTTTTACCACCACTTTCTGTAAGTGGTGGTTTTGCTTTTGTGGATAAAGTTGTGAACAAATTGTAAAAAGGTCAGGGAAAGTCAAACTATTTTTGCAAAACCTATTGACAAATGGAAAAACAAGGGTATAATAAGGTTGTTAGCACTCAAAAGGTGAGAGTGCTAAAAAATGAAGGGAGTGAAAATTTTGGAGCTAACCCCCCGTAAACAAGCAGTTTTAAAGGCCATTGTTAAGGCATATATTGAAACCGGCGAACCGGTGGGCTCTAAAATTTTGACCGAACTTATCGAAAATGCCCCCTCGTCCGCAACGCTTCGCAATGAAATGAGCGAGCTGTGCGAACTCGGCCTTTTAGAACAACCGCATACTTCGGCGGGCCGAATACCGACAAGCAGTGGCTTTAAGTTTTATGTTTCAAAACTTATGCCAACGGGCGAAATTTTAGACGAAGATAAAGCGTATATAGATGCCGCTTTTGAAAAAATTACCGAAACACCCGAAAAAATTCCCGCGGCGGTGGGTAAAATACTTTCTGATATGACAGGTTTTCCCGTAATAAGCTGCCTTATGACCAATAATGCGGCAGTTGTAAAGCGGGTTGAATGTTTAAGGGTTAGCCGAAATTCTGTAATGCTTTTGGTAATTACAAACGATGGCAGAACACGAAACCGAATTGTACGGCTTTCACAAAGCATAACCGAAGAACTTTTAGACCGTTTTTATGAAATTGTTGACCAAAAAATTAAACGAAAAGAAATTTGTGGGCTTACAAAAGGGTATATGCAAAGCATAATTGCTTTATCGGGGCTTGATGCTTTCAGTTTAATGCCTCTCATAACCGCAGTTTTCGAAACAGTTAGCGAAATTGAAAATGTTTCGGTTGATTTGAGCGGACTTTCAAAGCTTTATGACATAAGCGGAAACGAAGAAAACGCACGACAAATTTTGTCACTTATTGAAAGTCGTGACCCAATTATTTCAATGTTTAAAAGCGTGGGCGATGGCGTAATATTTGGCAGCGAAAGCGGTTACAGCTTTTTTGGTGACGGCAGCATAATTGCCGCAAGCTTCAACAGTTTTGATAAATATTGCGGTTATATTGCAGTTTTGGCACCAAAACGAATTTCGTATGAACGCATTATTCCAAATATTGAATATATTGCAAAAAAATTGGGCGTAATTATTTATGAAGCACAAAAGGATATGGAGGACTGACTTTAGTGGACGAAAATAAAGAAACCGTTAAAACGGAAAAGAAAAAGAACAAAAAAGACATAGAAATTGAAAATTTAAAGGCCGAGCTTGATGCAAAAAGTGATTTATTGCTTCGCACTGCTGCTGAATTTGACAATTTCAAAAAGCGTACCGAACGTGAAAAATTAACGGTTGCCGAATTTGCAAAAGCAGGACTTATAAAACAGCTTTTGCCGATTTTAGACAATATCGACCGTGCCGCACTTGCCGAAAAGGGAAGTGAAGATTATATTAAAGGCATTGAAATGATTGTTAAGCAGTTTGAAAGTACGGCAAACAATTTGGGTATTGAAGAAATTGCAAAGGTTGGCGACACCTTTAACCCCGAACTTCACGAAGCAGTAATGCATATTGAAGATGAAACAGTCGCAGAAAACACCATTACACAGGTTTTGCAAAAGGGTTATAAAATTGGTTCAACCGTTATAAGACCTGCAATGGTTCAAGTAGCAAATTAAAACATTTTATATATTCAAAGGAGAAAATTATTATGGGTAAAATTATTGGTATTGACTTAGGTACAACAAACTCTTGCGTTGCTGTTATGGAAGGCGGCGAAGCAGTTGTAATTGCTAATGCAGAAGGCGGTAGAACTACACCATCTGTTGTTGCATTTTCAAAAACAGGCGAAAGAATGGTGGGCCAGGTTGCAAAGCGTCAAGCTATCACCAACCCTGACAGAACTATCAGTTCTATTAAGCGTGATATGGGTACATCTAACACCGTTGGTATCGACGGCAAAAACTATACCCCACAAGAAATTTCGGCAATTATTCTTCAAAAATTAAAGGCCGATGCCGAAAGCTATCTTGGTCAAACCGTTTCTGAAGCAGTTATTACTGTTCCTGCTTACTTTACCGACGCTCAACGTCAAGCAACTAAGGATGCAGGTAAAATTGCAGGTCTTGAAGTTAAGCGTATTATTAACGAACCTACCGCAGCAGCACTTGCTTACAGCATTGATAAGGAAGATGACCAAAAGGTTATGGTTTATGACCTTGGCGGTGGTACATTCGACGTATCAATCATTGAAATGGGCGACGGCGTTCAAGAAGTTTTGGCAACTGCAGGTAACAACAGGCTTGGCGGTGACGACTTTGACAAGCGCGTTATGGACTTCATCGTTGCAACCTTTAAATCAGAACAAGGCATTGACCTTTCAAACGACAAAATGGCAATGCAACGTGTTAAAGAAGCTGCTGAAAAGGCAAAAATCGACCTTTCGGGCATGACTTCTACCGATATTAACTTGCCATTTATTACTGCTGACTCTACCGGTCCTAAGCACTTTGAAACAACCTTAACCCGTGCAAAGTTCAACGAACTTACTGCCGACTTGGTTGAAGCAACAATGGCACCTGTTCGTCAAGCAATTGCTGACTCGGGTCTTGATAAAAACGAAATTAATAAGGTGTTAATGGTTGGTGGTTCTTCAAGAATTCCTGCTGTTCAAGAAGCGGTTAAAAACTTTATGGGCAAAGAACCATTTAAGGGCATTAACCCCGATGAATGTGTAGCACTTGGTGCAGCACTTCAAGCAGGTGTTTTGGGCGGTGACGTTAAGGGCCTTCTTCTTTTGGACGTTACACCACTTTCACTTGGTATTGAAACAATGGGTGGTATCTCTACAAAGGTTATCGACCGTAACACAACCATCCCCGCTAAGAAGAGCCAAATTTTCTCAACTGCGGCTGATGGTCAAACTTCTGTTGAAGTACATGTTTTACAAGGTGAACGTGAATTTGCACGTGACAATAAAACTCTTGGTGTGTTCCACCTTGACGGCATTGCATCTGCTCCCCGTGGCGTTCCACAAATTGAAGTAACCTTTGACATTGACGCAAACGGTATTGTTCACGTTTCTGCAAAGGACCTTGGCACAGGCAAAGAAAATAATATCACAATTACTTCAAACACCAATATGTCTAAAGACGATATTGATAAGGCAGTTAAAGAAGCTGAAGAATATGCAGCTGAAGACAAAAAACGCCGTGAAGCAGTTGATATTAGAAACAATGCTGACCAAATGATTTATACAACTGAAAAAACTCTTACTGATTTGGGCGATAAGATTAATGAAGATGAAAAGAACAAGATTAACACCGCAAAAGACGCTTTGAAAGAAGCCGTTAAGGGTGAAGATATTGAACTTATCAAAGCAAAGCAGGAAGAACTTCAAAAAGAACTTTATGCCGTAAGCGAAAAGCTTTATAAAGCTGCGGCTGAAGCTCAACAAGCACAACAAGCAGGCGGTCAAAACGCTGCACCAAATGGTGATAATGTTTACGAAGCCGACTATACTGACGTTGACGATAATAAGTAATTTTTTAATTAGAGTGGCAGGTTAACCGCTTGCCACTCTACATAAAGTTTAGGAGAATTTGTTTTGGCTGATAATAAAAGAGATTATTATGAAGTCTTGGGTGTTGACCGTTCGGCAACCGATGACGAGCTAAAAAAAGCATATAGAAAAGCCGCAAAAAAATATCACCCCGACTTAAACCCGGGTGATGCACAGGCCGAAAAATCTTTTAAAGAAGTTAACGAAGCGTATGAAGTGCTTTCCGACAAGGAAAAGCGTTCACGCTATGACCAATTTGGTCATGCAGGTGTTGACCCCAATTTTGGTGCCGGTGGTGGCTATGGTGGTGGCTTTACAGGAGACTTTGGCGATTTTGGTGATTTGGGCGATATTTTCGGTTCGTTTTTTGGCGGCGGCTTCGGTGGTGGGGCAAGGCGTTCTAACCCCAATGCACCAAAGCGTGGTAATGACGCTTCTGCGGCGGTTAATATTTCGTTTGAAGAAGCCGCAAAAGGTTGTAAAAAGACTGTTAAGGTCACTAAAATTGATACTTGCGACGAATGTGGCGGCAGTGGTGCTCAAAAGGGTACAACCTCAAAAACCTGTCCTGTTTGTAATGGCAGTGGCAGGGTGACTTCCGCACAACGCACTCCGTTCGGCGTTTTTCAAACCCAAACTGTTTGTAGCCATTGTAACGGTAAAGGTAAGGTAATTGAAAGCCCCTGCCAAAAATGTAATGGCAAGGGTAGAATTCGTCATTCGGTTGAAGAAGTAATTGATATCCCCGCAGGTATTGATGACGGCCAAGTTATAAATATGCGTGGCAAGGGTGACAGTGGTGTAAACGGCGGCCCTTCGGGTGACCTTAGAATAAACGTTAATGTGCGCCCACACCCAATTTTTAACCGCAATGGTTATGACGTTTATTGCGAAATTCCCATTACCTTTGCACAGGCGGCACTGGGTGCTGATATAACAGTGCCAACACTTGACGGCAAGGTTAAATTCACCAT
>JAZKYB010000151.1:0-6874 GCA_045611905.1 Acutalibacteraceae bacterium
CCCTAAAAAAACTAATTAAATGCCGAAGTTTTAAAAACTGCGGTACAAACAAGACCACTGTCTTGAAAAGCGAATTGAACTGTAACATCATCAAATTCTGCACTTAAAACTGTTCCTTCTGTTAAATAATCAGCATAAAAAAGACTGCCGTCAGTAATTTCAGATTCAACAAATTCAATACTTGCCATTTTATTTTTTACATCATATGCCAAGCTGCCCGTTTCAATGCCAAAAGCATTGTCAAAGGTGTAAAGCGCATCGATTTTATTATCACCATCTGATGCTTTGCAATAAAAACCTTTATTACCTTGGTCTAAAACTATATAACCGTTTTCTTCTTTTCTTTCAAAATAAATATCTTCCGTATAATGGTCGTGGTCATGGTCAGCATTATCGTGACCACCACCCGATAAATATTCATCATATTCTGTTTGAAGTTCGGTTGCGGCCTTTTCACAATCAAAACCAAGTTTATACTTCATTTCGGGAATTTGGCCAAGCTTTGCATAATATTCTATATCAATTTCATCATTGCTTTTTTTGCTGCCGCCTTTGCAAGCGGTGAAAGAAAACATTAAAACAAAGCAAAGCAAAAACGCTAATAATTTTTTCATAAAATTCACCTTAATGTTTATTTAACTTTCTTAAAAGGTCGTTTCTTAAGTTCCACAAATCTTCAGATAAATCAACATAATATGTATGCGGATTTTCAAAACGCTTAACTTCATCCCACATTGAATCAACCTGTGCTTTGCAATAAGCGGCAATTTCATTAACGGTTGGGCTAAGATATACTTGTCTGCCCTTTTCAAAAATTTTAACCTGAAGCTTTTTAGCAACAAAGTTTGTTACAACCTTGCGTTTCCAAGTGTGCACGGGGTCAAAAATTTCATATGGTTCACTGCTGTCAATTTTTTCGTGGTTTAAGGTAATAACATCGGCAATTGCTTTGCCTGTGTCCTTATCGTAAAGGCGCCACGGAATTTTAATACCCGGCAAGGTGATTTTTGCGGTATTTTCGCTGATTTTAATTTTGGGGATAACCTCGCCGTTCTTTTCAACCGCTGCAAGCTTATAAACACCGCCAAATACGGCTTCGCTTGAGGCGGTAATCAAACGTTCACCAACGCCGTAAGAATCAACCTGCGCGCCTTGTGTAATCATATCACGAATAAGGTGTTCATCCAACGAGTTTGAAACACAAATCTTACAGTCGGGGTAACCTGCATCGTCAAGCATTTGGCGAGCTTTTTTAGAAATATAGGTAATATCACCACTGTCAATACGAATACCAACAGGGCGTTTGCCAAGCGGTTTTAAAACTTCGTCAAAAACCTTGATAGCATTTGGTATGCCTGATTTTAAAACATTGTAAGTATCAACAAGCAACAAGCAACTGTCGGGATATTTTTCGGCATAGGTTTTAAAGGCAGTATATTCATCTTTAAACAACTGTACCCAACTGTGTGCCATTGTACCCGATGCTTTAACACCAAAGTCCTTTGCGGTTAAAACGCAAGATGTACCAACTGCGCCACCAATGATAGCGGCACGGGCACCATAATATGAAGCCCCGTTTCCATGTGCACGGCGTGCACCAAATTCCATAACGGGCTTGCCTTGAGCAGCACGCACAATACGGTTTGCTTTGGTAGCAATAAGTGATTGATGATTGATGGTAACCAAAAGCATTGTTTCAACCATCAATGCCTGCATTGCATTACCACGAACAGTAACAATTGGCTCGTGTGGGAAAATTACAGTGCCTTCGGGTACTGCCCAAACATCACAGTCAAATTTAAAATCACGCAAATAATCAATAAATTCATCACAAAAAAGGTTAAGTGATTTTAAATATTCAATGTCTTCATCATCAAAATGCAAATCGTTCATATACTGAATAAGCTGTTCAACACCCGCCATAATTGCATAACCGCCCTTATCGGGAACACGGCGGAAGAACATATCAAAATATGTTACGGTATCACGCATATCGCTTGTGAAAATTCCGTTAGCCATTGTAAGCTCGTAAAGGTCCATAAGCATTGTAAGATTTAAATTTCTGTTTTTCATTTAAAACACCTTCTTACATCTTTTCAGGGGCATTAATTTTCAATAAATCCAAAACATTTTTAATAACCGTTGCAGTTGCACCGCAAAGTGAAAGACGGGCTTGCATTAAATCTTCATCTATACCCTTAACTCTGCAAGCGGCATAGAATTTATGGAATTTAGTTGCAAGTTCTTGCACATAATGGGTGATTTTTGCGGGGTCGTAAGTTTTTGCTGATGCAATAATTTCATCAGTAAGGGCAGCGATATATAAAATAAGTTCGCGCTCTTCGGGTGCTGTTAAAAGCATAAGTTCGTCAAGTTTTGCGGCGTTGTTCTTAATTCCCTCACCCTCTAAATTTCTTATAATGCTGCAAATTCTAGCATATGCATATTGAACATAATAAACAGGGTTAGAGTTAGATTCATTAACTGCTAAATCCAAATCAAAATCGAAGTGGCTGTTTGGTTCACGCAAATTAAAGAAAAATCTTGCGGCATCAATTGGCACTTCATCCAAAAGGGTTACAAGTGTAATTGCTTTGCCCGAACGTTTAGAAGCTTTAATAACTTCGCCATCACGAACAAGGCGAACCATTTGCATAAGCACAACATCCAAACGGTCTGCATCAACACCCAAAGCGGTTAAAGCGGCCTTAAGGCGTGGAACATAACCATGGTGGTCGGCGCCCAAAATGTCAATAGCTTTGTCAAATTTGCGGGTAACAAGCTTGTTATAATGATAAGCAATATCCGGCACAACATAGGTTGGAACACCGTTTGCACGAACTAAAACAAAGTCCTTATCACAGCCAAATTCGGTTGCCTTAAACCACAAAGCATCTTCATTTTCATAGGTATAACCGCTTTGTTTTAAAAGTTCAATAATTCGTGTGGTTTCACCATTGTTATGAAGTGTGCTTTCTTTAAACCAAGTGTCATATTTAATGCGATATTTACCCAAATCGCGTTCAAGGCCGTCAATATTTTTAGGCAATGCAAACTTTACAAGTTCGGCACGACGAATGCTTTCATCTTCATTAAGATATTTATCACCATGAATTTCAGCAAAAGCTTTTGCGTGTGCCACAATATCATCACCGTGATAACTATCTTCAGGCATTTCAATGCCGTCACGGTAAAGCTGTAAATATCTTAAATCAAGTGAAAGAGCAAATTTATTGATTTGGTTGCCGGCGTCGTTAATATAAAATTCTCTTTCGGTATAATAACCTGCCGCCGACATAACTGCAGCTAGGCAGTCACCCAAGGCACCGCCACGGGCATTACCGATGTGCATTGGACCTGTTGGGTTTGCCGAAACAAACTCAACCAAAACACGCTTGCCATCACCGAAATTGCTCTTTCCGTAATTTGCGCCTTTGTTTTCAACATCTAAAACGATATCAGCATAATATTTTTGTGAAAGATAAAAGTTTATAAAACCGGGGCCTGCAATTTCAAACTTTTCAACATAAGTGTCGGAAAAATCGGCCAAAGACATCAAGGTTTCAGCAATTTGGCGGGGCGCTTTTCTGAAAAGGCGTGACCAAACCATAGCTGCATTTACGGCATAATCACCATTTGCACGGTCTTTTGGAACTTCAATAGTAAAATCGGTAAGCTCCACACTTTCAAAAACACCGTCAGCAATTGCTTTTTGTGCAGCATTTATAATAATGCTTTTAATTTGTTCCTTTGCATTTTTAACTATAACAGACATTTAATTAACCTCTCTAACAAAAATATTAACTCTATTACGGCTTAACGGCTTTGAATTTGCATCAATAATATATGTCAAATCAATTTTGCCACCGTTTTCATTTATATTGCTTAAAACTTTTTCACCAAAAATTCCTAAAGTAAGACTTCCCGCAGGGGTTGAATAAAAACAACTTGTTCTTATGCCCTTTTCAATAACCATTTTACTGTTATAAGCACCTTTTCTTTGTAAAACAACTGTATTATCAGGTTTTACAAAGATAGTTGTTTTAATTTCACCATCAACATCTAATAATCGGCTTTCATCATACGAAATGAAATAGGTGTCATCCTTTATACCAAAACGGCCGTCAGTAGTAAACTCGATATTATCGGTTTGACCATCAAGCGACTGTTCGGTTTTTATATCAATAATTACGTCCTTAATCATAAATTGTTAATATCAACCTTTAATACTTTATTTCCATCAACCTGTCGACCAATTAAAATTGATGCTTGTTTTACAAATGAATCCGGCTTATCACTAACATAATAACGGTATTCGGGTGAATTTTCACCGCCATTTTCAAGACTGGTTTCTTTTAAAAATTCGGTTAATGACTGAGCAACTGCAGTGCCCGCATTTATAAGTTGAACCTCATCACCCAAAACTGCCTTTATTGCTTCACTTAAAATTGGATAATGTGTGCAACCTAAAATTAAGGTATCGGGTTTAAAGTCAATAATCGGTTTTAAATATCGGCGCACAGTTTCAACCACAACAATATCATCAGCTTCATACCAACCTTCTTCAACCAAAGGCACAAACAAAGGACAACTTTGATTTAAAACCAAAGCATTAGGCATTAACTTTAAAATTTCTCTTTCGTGTTGGCGGCTATTAATTGTGGCATTTGTACCAATAACTGCAATTTTACCGTTTTTAGTGGCATTTACCGCCGCTTTTGCCGAATGTGAAACCACTTCAAAATAAGGCACGGGTAAATCTAAAGCAATGTCACCTGCAACCGAAGAAACAGTACCACAGGCAGCAATAATCAGTTTTACATCTTGATTTAATAAGAATTGTTCATCCTGTTTTGCATACTTTTTAATTGTATCAACACTTCTTGTTCCGTAAGGCACACGACCTGTGTCACCGAAATATACAATGCTTTCATTCGGCAGCGCTTTTATAAGTTCTTTCACAACGGTTAACCCGCCAAGTCCCGAATCAAAAACGCCAATTGCACGCTTGTCAGACATAAGAACAGCTCCTTACATAAGTATTCAATATATCATACCATATTTTACAAAGTTTATCAACCTTTAAATGCAAAAAAACACCCAAAAAATCGGGTGTTTTTTATTTGGCTAACGGATGGAACTTAGCATAGTTAGAAGTATATTTATTTTTTATGTATTGGGCATAAATTTGCGTTGAAGAAATGTCACTGTGTCCAAGCATTTCTTTAATATCCTGAAGGCGTGCACCGTTTTCAAGCAAGTGCGCCGCAAAACTATGGCGAAGCGTATGCGGTGTAATTTCTTCCTTAATACCCGCATCTTTTGCATATTGCTTTATAATCTTCCAAAAGCCCTGTCGCGACATTGCAAGACCGTTCATATTGGTGAAAAGCTTGTCCTGATTAGCGCCCAACACAATAGCGGGACGAACATTTAACAAATAATCGGTTACAGATTTCACCGCCGCAGGATAAATTGGTATAATTCTTTCTTTTTTGCCGTTGTTTAGGTGCAAAATTCCAAGTTGCAAATTGAAGTCGGTTACTTTAAGTTCTAAAAGTTCAGACACTTTAATGCCTGTTGCATATAAAAGTTCTAACATTGCTTTGTCACGAACACTTTTATAATCATCACCATTTGGTTGTGATAAAAGTTTTACAATTTCCTGTGCTTCTAAAACGCCGGGCAACTTTTTGGTTACCTTACTTTTTGCAGCATCGGTAACAGGATTAGCATTCACAGCACCAATGCTTATTAAATACCTGAAAAAAGCACGAAGTGATGCAGTAATTCTGGCTTTGGTGGCTTCAGACTTACCCTGTTTTGTCAAAGCGTTTAAATATTCATCAATTACATCAGTTTTAACCTTTTGAATAGAGGAAATTTTCAAAGAAGCACAATATGACGAAAATTGATTTAAATCACGAATATAAGATTCAACCGTGTTTTTTGAAGATTTTTTATCAACAGTTAAAAACTGTTTAAAAGCATCAATTTGTTTTATCATATTGCACCTCCTTATAATTTAAAATTCAAAAAATTTTAACAAGCTAATTGAAGTTAAGGCATCAACCAGCGAACTTGAAATAACACCCAAAGTTAAAAACAAAAAATTTATGGAATAAGTTTTAAACCGTATAAACAAATTTTCACCCAATGTGTCAGGTAAAGTTAGTCTTGCCATGTTTAACGAAAACATCATTGCCAGTTTTGAAGCAAATATCAAAAACAATAAAAGCAACAAAACCGCAGGCAAAAAAATTACCGCATTAAAGGCCACGCCCTTTAAAGCAAAATTTGAATATAAGTATGCAACTGCCGCACCGTAAAAGAAACCACAAAACGACAATGTTGCGGGCACCAAAACCACACCGAACAGTGTTGTGCCAAAAATAAACACAGTCAAAAACAACAATAAATGTTGCCAATAGGAAAGCATTACAATTTTTATGTAACCCACGTTTTGTCTGTCGTTCAAATAATCGGCAAAAAATTTTTCGCAAAAATTTGTAAGCCACTTAAAGTCGTCAAACAATATAAGTCCGCAAATTACACCCAAAATTAAAAATGCAAATGAAACAAGTGAATAAGCATTGGATTTTATGGCTTCCAAAACCCTTATGCCCGAAAGATTAACAACCCGTCCTCTGTTCATAACATCATCTCCTTTTACAAGATAATGTATGAAAATTATGGACAAGATATGCCATTAACGTTTTTTAAACATAAAATTCAAGCATAAAATCAAAAACTTATGTAAACCAAGTTAAAATAATAAAAACAGTGACCGCAAAAAAATAACGGGGCAATAGCCCGTGAAACAGCATTATACAACCACTATTTATTTTATACTATATTTTTTAAATTATGTCAA
>JAZKYB010000152.1:0-2178 GCA_045611905.1 Acutalibacteraceae bacterium
AAAAATGATATAATATATTTTATAAAAATTATGGTTAAATGTCAACACAAAGTGTCTTTTAAAAAACTTAAAATTTCGGCGCTTACTCTTTCGGGTTCTATCAAAAAACTAATGCCATGGTCGGCTTGTTTTACAAAAATGGCTTTTGCGTTGTTTCCAGCTGCTTTTAAGGCCTCGCGGGTCATTTCAACAGGCACGAAAGTATCTTTTTCACCATGAATAAACATAACAGGCAATTTGTTTTGCTTTAAGATGTCCCTTGTGTTTTCATAAACTGAAAATTTGCTGAATGTTTTAGTAAATGCGTTTAAAAAAGGAAGATAAAAACGAGCATCAATCTTAAAACGTTCAACAGCAACTTTTCTAATAATTTCGGCGGGTGAAGTAAATCCGCAATCGGCAATAACACATTTAACATTGGGCGGCAATTTGTGTTTTAAAGCAAATAAAACCGTGCTTCCACCCATTGAAACACCGCTTAAAACAATGTGTTTTGGTGAATATTTTGCATTTATAAATTCGCACCAATCAACAACATCGTAAGATTCCTTTACACCAAATGTAATGAGCTTTCCTTGGCTTTTTCCGTGGCTTCTTTGGTCGGCAAGAAGAATATTAAAGCCATTATCATAATAAAATTTTAAAGCACCGCAAAAATCATGTGCAGATGATGAACGGTAACCGTGAAATAATAAAATTGTTTTATCAGAATTATTATCAAAATATCTTCCGTAAAGGCGCAAAGAATCGCTTGATAAAATATAATGCTCTTTAACGTCAAAGTTATTGATAAAATCCATACCGGGTTGTAATTGGTCTAAATAGGGATGCAAATATTCGTTTGCTGAAGAAGTTAAATCATCTAAATCGCCACTTTTTTTGCGAATAAAAGCCATATTGAAGAAAATTAGCAATACGCATATAAATAAAAGAATAAATATGGTTAAAACAATAAAAATCCATTCCAAATTAATCACCTTTTATATAATACCACATTTTTCATAAAAGTACCACAATAAATTTTAAAAAAGAAAAATTATATCTTGACTTTTACTAATTACTGTGTTAAAATAGCAAAGTCGCACGGAGAGGTATCGAAGCGGTCATAACGAGGCGGTCTTGAAAACCGTTTGGCGCAAGCCACAAGGGTTCGAATCCCTTCCTCTCCGCCATTTTTTTATTTAAAATTAGTTAATATCTCATACAGCGTTTAGCAATTTGGAGTAGTACTCAAGTTGGTGACGAGGCGCCCCTGCTAAGGGCGTAGGTCGGCTAATCCCCGGCGCGAGAGTTCAAGTCTCTCCTACTCCGCCATGAAAACACAGACTTTTATGTCTGTGTTTTTGTTTTTATAAACTTAAAGCTCGAATGAAAACATTCGAGCTTTTTCTTTTAAATATTTAAGAAAATAACAGCAAAGTTGAAATAAACAATAAGTGAAACCGCATCAACGATGGTTGTAATAAACGGACTTGCCATAACTGCAGGGTCCGCCCCAAGTTTTTTCGCAATTATCGGCAAAACAGAGCCAACAACCTTTGCAACAATTACCGCAACAAATAAAGTGATTGAAACAACTAAAATTTCTTCTATTTGTCGGCCGGGGTCAAAATTTTCGAAAACAAGATAATCAATTAAATACATTTTTGCAAAATTAACCACCGAAAGTGCAGCACTGCAAACCAAAGCAACCCTAAGTTCTTTCCAAACCACCTTAAAAATGTCGGAAAACTCAATATCGCCAAGCGATAATGCACGAATAACAGTAACCGAAGACTGACTTCCCCCATTACCTGCCGTGTTCATAAGCATTGGTATAAAGGCAATAAGGGCAGGTACAACAGTTAAATTTTCTTCAAAGCTTGAAATAATCGCACCTGTAAAGGTTGCCGAAATCATAAGAATTAAAAGCCAAAAAATACGCGATTTAAAAGTTGCAAAAATACCTGTTTTTAAATATGGTTTATCGGTTGGCAAAATAGCAGCCATCATTTCCATATCTTCGGTTGCAGCATCTTGCAAAACGTCAATAGCATCATCAACCGTTACAATACCGATAAGTCGGTTTTCTTTATCAACCACAGGAAGTGCCATAAGGTCATATTTTTCGAACATAGCGGCAACTTCTTCTTTATCATCATGGGTGTGCGCAAAAATGATATTATCTTCCATAATATC
>JAZKYB010000153.1:0-4768 GCA_045611905.1 Acutalibacteraceae bacterium
TGATGCCTTTGCTGAGGATTAATTTTGGTTACGTCATCAGCCATAACACCGTCCACCGTATACGGGCGCTTAAGGTTTGTTAGGGTATAGCTGATATTTGTATTGTCGTAGCCTTCAAGGGTACTGACAACACCGTCAAAGCCTTGCACAACCTTTGAATTGTTAAATACAGTAATGCGAAAGGTTAATTCGGTTCCCTTGGGAACGGTAACAGCGCTTTCAAAAACACTTCTGTAGTAATTTGTGCTTGTAAAGGCGCCGTCACCGGAAAGGTATTCGGTATCAATGATATATACGATTTCAGGATAATCAAACTCATTAACCGAAACCATAAGATTTTTTTGTTCGGGGTTTACCCTGTCGGTTGTATAATACCATGTTGCATAAACACCGCCAAAGGAGGAAAGCAGCAAAAGGCATAAAAGAATCGGCAAAAAGCGTCTAATCATCTTTTTTGCCTCCCGCAAAAGCAAGCTCGGAAGGATCTTCGCCCGCTTGTTTAATACAAATTTTAAGTCGTGCTGCACGGGCATCAGCAAGCCTTTTATCAAGAATCGGTGACGTAAACATTGCCACAACAACAAGTAAAACGCAAAGCCAGCCTGCAGGAGACTGCATAAACAATATAAAGCTTCCTATAAAGGGTGTGCGCTCACCTCTGTAAATGGCGCGCATCTGCTCATAAAGAACGGGGAAACGGTCGGGCGCCTCTACGGCATCACCCTGAAGTCGGAAATGTCGGCAATCGGGATGTCTCTCGTTAGGCTCCTCAATTTCAATGATACGGTGAACAATCATCATACCGTCAACCTCATACACTACTATATCGTAGAGCTGAAGGTCCTCCTCGGCAGGAAGCTTTTCGGTTTTAATAAGGTCAAAAACCTGAATATGGTCATTAATTTCATTTTCAATCAGATATGTGTTTTTCTCATTTGTCTCAGCCATCGAGCCTGTTTTAACAACGCGATAATACGGCAACTTATCGCATTTGAAGTCTTCCGTATATCGAATGGCTATTGATCCTATTAGCATAGCGACAAAAGCAAGACAGACCACACCCGAAAGGACGTAGTCGAAAATTTTGGCAACCCTGTGAGCGCCTTTTTTAGTTTTGCTTTTTTTGTATTCGTCTAAAATCTTTTTATCTTCCTCGCCGCAGTTAATTAAACGAAGCGACAGCTTAGTTATAATAGCAAGGCAAGCAACCGAAAGTGCGGTAAGCAATAAGAAGACGATAAGACAAAGCAGAAAAACATATATCTCATAATCTGTCATAATTAAACGACCTTTTGCTTTAGCATCAAGCGGCAAGAGGCAAACGCCCCTTGCCGCCAAAATTTAATTCAACTTAAAATCAGTTAACAGTTCCGTCGGTTACGCGTGCAACAATGTTACCGTTAAGAGCATCACGGAAGGCGTCGTGTTCAGCCTTGGTACCAAGTACAAAGGTATCGTTAAGCTTAATGCAAGCTTCAATATCATCTTGATCTAAGGTGTAAGTGAATTTACCGTTGCCTTCAGGTGCCCATGTAAAGGTGTTGTCAAGCTGGTTGTTACCGGTATTGGAAAGCCAGAAAATGTCAACAAGCTCTCCGTTTACGTTTTCATACTTCATAGTGGTTGTAGTGCCGAAATAAAGCTCGGAAAGAACACCGTTTGCCTTAATTTCGGGGCTTGCATAATCAGCGGCAGTGAAGGTGATCTTTATGTAGGGCGCATCACTGTTGTTAGAACCGTAAATAAGCTTAGCTTCGTGCTGTGTGTTTGCCTGGTCAACGGTAAGTACAAGGTTAGAGTCGATAGTGTAAGTACCGTTTGCTTCCTTATACTCGATGTTTGCAATGGTTACTTTTGTTTCAACAAGCTGGTCAGCAATGTCGTTAGTACCTGCATAAGACCAGGTAGCATACACGCCGCCGATGGTAATGCAGAGCATCAATGCGATTAAAACACTTAATTTTTTCATAGTATTAACTCCTTCATAAAAGTTTATATAATGATTATACGCCTATATTTTCCCAATGTCAATGATATAAATATATAGATGACAAAAAGATTTAAAGTATAACACTGCGCTTTTAGGCAATTTTCGAAGAATTTTTCAACAAAACATCATATTTCGACCAATACGCAACAAAAGCAAGGTAAATTTTTACCTTGCTTTATATATTTGTGTTTAGTCATTTTATAATTTCTTCTTCGTGCAAAACAACACCATTATCTTGTAATTTTTTTTGTAGCTCTGAAATGTTGATGGAGGTGAAATCATCTGTCATTGCTGCGGCAGTTCCAGCGGCCTGACCCGTAACGGCACAGCAAGGGATAACGCGCATAATATCCCACAAGGGTTCATTAACACAAGTGCAACGGCCCGCAACGATTAAATTTTTAATTTGTTTATTATATAGCGTTCTAAACGGTATTTCGTAAATGGGCCCTCGCTTTCTCCAGTTAGGCACCATACCGATAGAGTCTTCAAAATATGTGTGCATTTCCGTATGGGATAACTCGTATTCGCCAACTATTTTGCGTGTCATACGAATTTGGGGAATGGTTGCTATTGTTGAAATAACTGCCGATGGATTAGTTTTTCTTTTTTCAATCCAATGTTCAAATGTTTTCTTGTGCGAAAGGCAAACCATTTGTGAAATTTCTTCACCCAAAAGTCCGCCAAAGCGCTTATTAACAACAGGTTTTTCTTCGTTTTCAATGCTCTTTTCTTCAAGCAGGTTATCTGCACCAAGCATTTGTAACTGATAGCCGTTTTGGTCGGTGAGATAATACCATGCGGCAAGTAAATTACCTTGCTTAAATGTTTTGGTTGGAATTTTGGCAAATTCGGCAATATCGCAATCGCCCGTTGCATCTACTACCGAACCAACCGAATAAGAAATTTTTCCTGATTTATTTTGAACAAACAGCGTTTTGATGCGGTTGTTTTCGGTAGCAACATCAACAACATAACTGCCGTATAGTATATCAACTTTGTTTTCAATAAGTAATTTTTCTGCTAAAATTGCGAATAACTGTGCATTATATTGCACCTCATAACGCTTGTCGTTTGCGGTTTTTGTGCCAACACCATCAAGCCAGTTTTCGGGATATCCGTCTTCGGCGCCATAAGTGATAGAAAGTTTAAGTAATTCTTCTGCAATACCAAAAGAAACCTGATGTCCAAAACCATCACAAAGAGGTAAATAAATAGTTATAAGACCTGCGGTTCCCAACCCACCAAGCATATATTCTTTTTCAAAAAGAACAACTTTTTTGCCTTCTCGCGCAGCAGCCAGTGCTGCCGAAATTCCTGCAAAGCCACCGCCACAAACGGCAACATCATAATGTTTCATTGAAAAATCACCTCTTTATATTTAATTGTCATTATACCACAACAAACTCGAAAAGTAAATTCTTGCAGTAACGATAGTGGCAAAACAGGTTTTTATGCATAGCAAAAGCGAGGTGAAATTCACCTCGCCTTTTTATTCAAGTTATGTTTATTCCATTACAATAGCAATCTTAACACCGGTGAGAGAAATGTTTTTCTCCATAGCGTCAACATACTGTGCAAGTGGATAATGATCGGTTACAAGTTTTTCAACGGGGATTGACATCTCTTTTGCCTTTTTCAAGAAGCCAAGGGTTTCGATGTATTCGTTTGCGCTGTAAACCCATGAACCAACCAGTGTAATTTCCTTGTTGCAAAGGTCAAAGTGGGGGTTCATTGTGCATTCGCCTGCATTTACAAAGAAGCCCATTTCGCAGTATCCGCCGCCGCGACGAACATACTTATACGCATCGGCAGCTGCCTGAGCAACACCTGTGCACTGGAATACGAAATCTGCGCCAAAGCCGTGTGTAAGTTCTTTAACCTTAGCAACTCTTTCTTCGATTGTCTTAAACTCTCTGAAGTTGATAACTGCAGTTGCACCCATTTCTTTTGCAAGTTCAAGACGGGTGTCAACACCGTCAACCGCGATAATGTTAACAACGCCTGCGGCTTTAAGAACGGCAATCTGCATAAGACCGATGGGTCCGCAGCCCTGCACCAACACAGTAGAACCAAAGTTGATAAGATTAGTTCACTTTGCTCTATTCCAAGCGTGAACACAAACACACGCAGGTTCAATGAGCATTCTTTCATCAAGAGTCATACCGTTTACAACAAAAATAGAGGAGTTTTTGCGAACCAAAATATGTTCTGCACACCTTCCGTTGTTGTGATGTTCTGCATCATCTTCAATAAGACCATAAACGCCAAGACCTTCGCAAAGGTTGGGAAGTTCGGGATAACGGCGGCAGTAATCGCATTCGCCGCAAAGTAAAACAGAAGTGACAACCTTGTCACCAACTTTAATTGGGTCACCCTTGGTATCAACTGTAACGCCTTCACCGATTGCTACAACCTCACCGGTGCCTTCGTGACCAAGAACGATTTCTTTGTAACCAAAAGGATTATAACGATATTCGTGAACGTCGGTACCGCAGATTCCGCAGCCCTCAACCTTAACAAGAATTTCACCGGGGCCGGGGGTGGGGATTTCAATGTCGCGAAGTTCAACGATTGCCTCACCTTCTACGCCATCAACAATTTTGGGTTTAACAAGATATGCTACTTTTGATGTTGCCATAACTAAAAAACTCCTTTTAATTTATATTGGGGATTTTACCCATATCTATTTTAGCAAAGCAATGAATTTTTGTCAATCTTTCATAATTGAAACGGTGATTGTGGTAACAGCTATTATTGTGTCGAAATTTAAAATTA
>JAZKYB010000154.1:0-6754 GCA_045611905.1 Acutalibacteraceae bacterium
TACATTGCGGTAAAGGGTGAAGGCGTTGATTAAGATTAAAATGCCTATCATAGTTGAGGGCAAATATGATAAAATCACACTTTCAAATGTGGTGGATACGCTAATTATTTCGACCGATGGGTTTCGAATTTTTAAAAATAAAGAAATGTGTGATTTAATTCGTTTGTTGGCGTGTCGTGACGGTGTTATTGTTATGACTGACAGTGATTCGGCAGGTAATGTTATTAGAAATCACATTAAAAATATTGCGGCCGACGGTAAAATAATAAACGTTTACGTGCCGCAGCTTAAAGGTAAGGAAAAACGTAAGGCATCCCCATCGAAAGAGGGCTTTTTGGGGGTAGAGGGAATTTCAAAAGAAATTTTACAACAAACGCTTTTGAAATATGGAATAAACAATTTTGAAAATGTGGAAAATAAAGAAAAAATAACAAAAACCGATTTGTTTATACTTGGGCTTTCGGGTTGTGAAAACAGTTCGCAAAACCGTGAAAAATTGCTTAATGTTTTAAATTTGCCAAAAAATTTGAGCTGTAAAGCGCTTTTGGATGTGCTTAATGTACTGTTTAGTCGTGAAGACTTTATAACATTTGTAGAAAAAGAGAAAATCTTTTAAATTGTGCTTTGTTTTTATGTGAAACTGTGGTACAATTTTAATATGTTTTTATTGGGGGGATAAAATTGCAAAAAAACGGGTTTAATAATGCTGAATATATAAAGCTTCAGTCACAAAAAATTCGTGATAGAATTGACCGCTTTGGCGATAAATTATATCTTGAATTTGGCGGTAAGCTTTTTGACGATTTTCACGCCGCTCGTGTGTTGCCCGGTTTTCAGCCGGATGCAAAGGTTAAAATGCTTTTAGAACTTAAAGACGACGCTGAAATCGTTATTGTCATCAATGCTGACGCAATTGAAAAAAACAAGCGCCGTGGTGACCTTGGCATCACCTATGATTTGGAAACCTTACGCCTTATTGACGCATTCAGGCAAATCGGCCTTTTTGTTGGCAGTGTTGTTATTACTTGTTATGCGGGTCAACGCTCGGCCGAGGTATTTCAAAACCGTTTGGAATCTTTGGGAATAAAAGTATACAGACATTATTCTATCCCCGATTATCCTTCAAATATCCCCTTTATTGTAAGTGAAGACGGTTTTGGTAAAAACGACTATATTGAAACCTCTCGCCGTCTTGTAATTGTTACCGCCCCCGGTCCCGGTAGCGGAAAAATGGCAACCTGTCTTTCACAGCTTTACCACGAAAATAGACGTGGTGTAAAGGCGGGATATGCAAAATTTGAAACCTTCCCGGTTTGGAATTTGCCCTTAAAACATCCCGTTAATGTTGCTTATGAAGCCGCAACCGCTGACCTTAACGATGTTAATATGATTGAACCCTTGCATTTGGAACCATATAACGAAAAAGCAGTTAACTATAACCGCGATATTGAAATTTTCCCAGTTTTAAATTCTATTTTAAAATCTATTATGGGCCAGTCACCTTATAACAGTCCCACCGATATGGGCGTTAATATGGCGGGCTTTGCCATTTATGACGATGAAGTTGTATCAAACGCTGCAAAGCAAGAAATTATACGCCGTTATTACAGCGCACTTGTTGCAGCAAGACAGGGAATGGGCGATGCTTCAACCATTACAAAAATTGAATTTTTAATGCAACAGGTTGGTGTTAGCATAAACGACCGCAAGGTGGTAGCTGCGGCACTTAAAAAGGCGGAGGAAACCAATGCCCCTGCAGTTGCGTTAGAACTTCCAAACGGTAAGGTTGTAACAGGCAAAACTTCAAGTCTTTTGGGGGCATCTTCTGCACTTTTGCTTAATGCACTTAAAGAACTTGGCAAAATACCTGACAGTATTGATTTGATTTCTTCCACAATTATCGAACCTGTTCAATGGCTTAAAACCGAAATTATGGGTAACCATAACCCACGCCTTCACACTGATGAGGTGCTTGAAGCATTGTCAATTTGTGCTGTAACAAGTGATGTGGCTAAAATTGCCTTGAGTCAAGCAAGCCGATTAAAAGGGTGCGAGGCACATTCTTCGGTTATTTTATCCCGTGTTGATGAAGAAGTTTTCAGAAAACTTGGGGTAAACATCACTTTTGAACCAAAATATCAAACAAAAAAGCTTTATCACAATTAAAACAAAAAGTTCTCTGCCTAGCTGCAGGGGACTTTTTATTATATGTCGAAAAGTGTTGTTTTTTGTGCATTTTTCACAGTTTTTGACAAAAACATTTTATAACACTTTAAGAAAATAAACAAAAATCGCTTGAAAACGATAAATTTTACTGTTATAATTAAAATAGTATACTTAAGCGTATTGTGCGTTTAGGTAAGCTATATTAATTAGCTTAATTAAATATACTCTTGAATGGAAGTGTTTAGATTGAAAAGCAAAAAATGTGTAGCTATGCTTTTGGCAGGCGGTCAGGGAAGCCGTTTGGGTGTGCTTACTGCAAAAATTGCAAAGCCCGCTGTACCCTATGGTGGAAAATACAGAATTATTGATTTCCCACTTTCTAACTGTACAAATTCGGGCATAGATACTGTTGGTATATTAACACAGTACAAACCGCTTGAGCTTAATGACTATGTTGGTTCGGGTAAAGCGTGGGATTTGGGCAGTTCTGATGGTGGCGTACATATTTTGCCCCCATATCAAGGTCAGGCAGGCGGTAATTGGTATAAAGGCACCGCTAATGCTATTTATCAAAACTTGGAATTTATCGAACGCTATAACCCCGAATATGTGCTTATTTTGTCGGGTGACCATATTTATAAAATGGATTATTCTGATATGTTGGACCAACATGTTAGAACAAATTCTAACTGCACAATCGCTGTTTTAGATGTTTCGCTCGAGGAAGCGACACGTTTTGGTATTATGAACGCTAATCCCGATGGCACAATTTATGAATTTGAAGAAAAACCAAAAAAGCCAAAAAGCACTTTGGCTTCAATGGGTATTTACATTTTCAATTGGTCGGATTTGCGTCATTATTTAACCGAAGATGAAAAGGATGAAAATTCTTCTAACGACTTTGGTAAAAATATTATTCCTGCAATGCTTAACAATGGTGAAAAGCTTATGGTTTACCGTTTTAACGATTATTGGAAGGATGTTGGAACTGTTGAATCGTTGTGGGATGCAAACCTTGACCTTTTGAATCCCAATTTAAATCTTAATTTATCAGATAAGAAGTGGAAGATTTATTCAAAATCAACAGGCACTTCACCTCAATACATTTCTGATACGGCAAAGGTTGAAAATTCACTTATTACCGATGGTTGCGAAATCTATGGCAATGTGGATTATTCTGTGTTGTTTAAGGATGTTACAATAGAAGAAGGCGCAACGGTTGATTATTCACTTGTTATGCCGGGCGCTGTAATCAAAAAGGGTGCAAAGGTGCAATATGCAATAATTGCTGAAAATGCAGTTGTTGAAGAAAACGCAGTTGTTGGCGGTGACCCACAAGTTGTTGGTAGTGACAATTGGGGCATTGCTGTAATAGGCGACAATTTGACCGTTGGTAAAAATGCGGTTGTGTCAGCCAATAAAATGATAACCGAAAATGTAGCGGAGGGTGAAAAAATATGAGAACTTCTTTAATTGCGGGCGTAATCTTTGCTAACGCAAGGGATAGCATGCTCAAAAAATTAACTCTTAATCGTTCAATGGCTTCGGTTCCGTTTGGTGCAAGATATCGTGTAATTGACTTTGCACTTTCAAACCTTGTTAATGCAGGTGTTACTTCGGTTGGTATTATCACAAAAGAAAATTATCGTTCTTTGATGGACCATGTAGGTAATGGCATTGCGTGGGATTTGGACCGTAAAAACGGCGGTTTATATCTTTTGCCACCATATATTACAAGAAACATTAAAAAATATACTGACACGGTTGATGCACTTTACGGCGCGATGGATTTCTTGAATCGTTGTAAAAGTGAATACATCGCATTGTGTGATTCTTACACGCTCGCTAATATTGATATTTTGTCAGCAGTTAAAAGTCACATTAAAAATGAGGCAGACATTACACTTGTTTACAGCAGTGAAAAATTGCCTGAAGCGTCAGCCAAAAAACTTGTTTTAACAATTGGTGATGACAGTCGCATTACTAAAATGGTGCAAAGTGATGTTACTGAAGGTGACGCATATAGCTTGGGTGTCAGCATTATCAAGCGTGAGCTTTTAATTAAA
The DNA here is from genome assembly GCA_045611905.1 of Acutalibacteraceae bacterium. Taxonomy (GTDB): domain Bacteria; phylum Bacillota; class Clostridia; order Oscillospirales; family Acutalibacteraceae; genus UBA737. The sequence continues at coordinate 4,233 of JAZKYB010000154.1, forward strand.
ATTGTTAATGCCGCTTATGATGCCGAAATCAAGAATTTTGAAAAAGATGTTATTACAAAATCACTTTCTGCATTAAAGGTTTGTGGCTTTGAACACAAGGGTTATGTTGCAATACTTGATAATACACATACATTCTATCAAGCAAGTATGGCCCTTTTAAACCGCGAAGTAAGACAAGATTTATTTAATAAAGAACGCCCAATTTTAACTAAAACTCGTGATGATATGCCCACAAAATACGGTATAGATGCAGAAGTGAAAAATTCTTTAATTGCTGACGGCTGTATTATTGAAGGTGTTGTTAAAAACAGTATATTGTCCCGTGGTGTTAAGGTGCAAAAGGGGGCAGTGGTTGAAAACTGCATTTTAATGCAAGACACCAAGGTTTCAAAGGGTGCTGTTTTAGATAATGTTATCGCCGATAAACAAGCGGTTATAAGCGAAGATGTTGTGCTTAAGGGTACTTCAGAACATCACTGTTTTGTAACGAAGTCACAGGTTGTTTAAAAGCTTGTTTTCTAATTTGAAAGGAATTTGATTTATGAAAGTTTTATTTGCCACAAGCGAAGCATATCCTTTTGCGATGTCAGGCGGTCTTGCCGATGTTGCGGGTGCACTTCCAAAGGCGCTTAGAAAAAGGTTTGTGGGTTGCCGCATTATTTTGCCGCTTTATGGCACCATTAGTGAAGAAATGCGCCAAAAAATGACCTTTGTTTGTAATATCACCGTGCCTGTTGCATGGAGAAGGCAATATTGCGGTGTGTTTGAAGCACATCTTGACGGCGTAATTTATTATTTTATTGATAATCAATATTATTTCAAGCGTGATAATCTTTATGGTTTTTATGATGACGCCGAACGCTTTGCGTTTTTCTCACGTGCTGTGCTTGAAGTTTTACCGCTTATTGATTTTAAACCTGATATTATTCATTGTAATGACTGGCAAACAGCGTTGATACCGGTTTATATGGATGCATTTTATAAGCAAAATGAATTTTATCAAAATATGAAAACTGTGTTTACCATTCATAACATTCAATATCAAGGCAAGTATGGTTACGACCTTTATAACGATGTTATCGGTTTGCCTGTTGAACGTTTTGGCATTTTGCAATATGGTGACTGCATAAACCTTATGAAAGGCGCAATTCAATGTGCAGATAAAATTACAACTGTTTCGCCGACCTATGCGCGTGAAATTTTAGACCCATATTATTCACACGGTCTTGACGGAATTTTAAAGGAATTTACCTACAAGCTTTGCGGTATTGTAAACGGAATTGATGTTGATGTTTACAACCCCGAAACCGACCCGCTTATTTATAAAAACTTTTCCGCCAAGGATATGTCGGGCAAAGCGGATAATAAGGCCGAACTTCAAAAAGAACTTGGTCTTCCCGTAAGGGATGATGTGCCTGTTATTGGCATTGTAACCCGCCTTGTAAAGCACAAAGGCCTTGACCTTGTAAAGCGTGTGTTCGAAGAACTTTTACAGGCCGATTTACAGTTTGCAATTTTGGGCTCGGGCGAATGGGAATTTGAAACCTTCTTTTATGAAATGGCGCAAAAATATCCCCAAAAGGTTGGGCTTAAACTTGGCTTTAAACCACAACTTGCTCACCGCATTTACGCAGGGGCTGATATTTTCTTAATGCCAAGCCAAAGTGAACCTTGCGGTCTTGCACAAATGGTAGCGTTGCGTTATGGCACTATTCCAATTGTGCGTGAAACCGGCGGTCTTAATGACACCATTAAGGACAGTGACGACGGCAAGGGTAACGGCTTTACCTTTGCAAATTACAATGCACATGATATGCAAAACACAATTTGGCGCGCTATTGACGGTTATAAAAACCGTGAAGGATGGCAAATTCTTCAAAAGCGTGCAATGCTTTGCAATAACAGTTGGAAAACTTCTGCAAATGCATATATTGGTCTTTATAAAGAAATTTGCGTAAAATAATAAAAAAGGGTTGTTATTTTTTAACAGCCCTTTTATACTATTAGTGGTGATTATATGTTAGATTATTTATTAGCCGTTCTCTATGGTATTGTTGAAGGCATAACCGAATGGTTGCCAATAAGCAGTACAGGTCATCTTATTATTTTTGAAGAAATTTTACCAATGAATATACAGCCCGAAGTATGGTCTTTGTTTTTGGTTGTAATTCAACTTGGTGCCATTATGGCAACGGTTATTCTGTTTTGGGATAAGGTTTGGCCTTTCAAAAAATATGATAAATCACAAGGTTTAATCAGTATCTTTAAAACCGAAAGTTGGATGCTTTGGTTTAAGGTTGTGGTTGCATCTATTCCTGGTGTGATTTTCAAACTTTTAGGGCTTGATGAGTTGTGCGATAAGTATTTTTATAATGGTTTTGGTGTGGCAGTTGCTTTGGCGGTGTTTGGTGTGGCGTTTATTGTTATTGAACGTTTCAACAAACTTCGCGCACCTAAATATAACCACCTTGGCGATATAACATTTTTACTTGCTACATATATAGGTCTGTTTCAGTTGTTAG
>JAZKYB010000155.1:0-3387 GCA_045611905.1 Acutalibacteraceae bacterium
CCAAATATAACTTGCCAATATTTTCAGAAAGTTTTTCAATTTCATCATATTTAGCAATGAAAGCGTTTAATTTTTCGTCAACAACAGCTTTTTCAGCCATTAAATTTTCATATTGTTCTTTAGAAAGCGAAAGTTCGTTTGCTAAGTTTTCGGCCTTTTCGTTTAAGGCGTTTTGTTTTTTAGAAAACGACTTGTGAGTTTTTTCAATATATTCAAGGACATCATCGGTATTAAAGCCAAAAAGACTTCTTCTGAAACCTGCCATTTTTTTACTTCCTTTCAAAATTGTAATGTAATTATAACACAAGTTTCATAATATGACAAGTTTTTTATTTTATTGACTTTAATCATAATAAATAGTATTATATTTATAGCATTTTTTTAGGAGTTTTTATGGACTTTTTAAATTTAAGAAAAGAAGTTATTAGAAAATATTTTGGTCGTATGAACGACCGTCAGTTTGAGGCCGTTACAACCGTGAATGGCCCTGTTTTAGTGCTTGCAGGTGCGGGAAGCGGCAAAACCACCGTGCTTGTTAACCGCATTTTAAACCTTGTTAAATTTGGCAACGGTTATAACAGCACCTTTATACCACAATTTTCAGCCGATGATATAAAGGCGGGTGAAGATTTTTTAAACGGCATTACCGATTTTGTACCCAATGGTGTATTTTCTGATTTCCCCGTTAAGCCGTGGCAAATTTTGGCCATTACCTTCACAAACAAAGCAGCAGGCGAATTAAAGGACAGAATTGCCGATAAATTAGGGGACGATGCCAATGATATTTGGGCAGGCACTTTCCATTCGATTTGTGGTAAAATTTTGCGTCGCCACGCTGACCGACTTGGGTATACTTCACACTTTACAGTTTATGATACCGATGACCAAAAACGCCTTATTAAAAACATAATGAAACAACACGAAATTGACGATAAATTCGTGCCTTTTAAATATGCCTTGTCGCTTATTTCTTCCGCTAAGGATGAACTTTTGACGCCTGAAGAATATGCTGATGAGGTGGGTAATGATTATCGCCCTAAAATTGTTGCCCAGGTTTATAAATATTATCAAAAAGCCCTTTTAGATGCCGATGCAATGGATTTTGATGATATGATTGTTAATACTGTAAAACTTTTGCGTGAAAATGATGATATTTTAGAGTATTATCAAAACAAATTCCGTTATGTTTGTGTTGACGAATATCAAGATACCAACCACGCACAATATGTGCTTGTAAGTCTTTTGGCGGGCGGCCAAAACAACATTTGTGTTGTGGGGGACGACGACCAAAGTATTTACCGTTTTCGTGGCGCAACCATTGAAAACATTTTAAATTTTGAAGACGAATATCAAAACGCTAAGGTTATTCGGCTTGAACAAAATTATCGTTCAACAGGTAACATATTAAATGCCGCAAATAAGGTGATTGAAAACAACCGTGGCAGAAAGGGTAAAACCCTTTGGACAAGCAGTGGCGATGGTGAAAAGATTATAATTCACACTGCTTATGATGAAAGGGAAGAAGCCCGTTTTGTTGCTGACAGTATTTTGGAAAATGTCCGTAAAGGCGGAAAATTTTCCGAAAACGCGGTGCTTTACCGTATAAATGCACAGTCAAATGCAATGGAAAATGCTTTTACCCGTTCGGGCATATCATTTAAAGTTATTGGCGGTACTGCCTTTTATGACCGCAAGGAAGTAAAAGATGTTTTGGCATATTTGCAACTTATCAACAATAATCGTGATGATATACGCCTTCGCCGAATTATAAACGAACCAAAGCGTTCAATTGGTGACACAACTGTTTCACACGCTGCCGATATTGCGCGTGAACTGGGTACTTCAATTTTTGAAGTAATGCGCCACGCGGATGAATATGCCGCATTAACCCGTGCTGCAACAAAAATTAAAGGTTTTTGTGATTTGATTGACAGTTTGACCGAATATGCTCAAAATGCTTCAATTAGTGAATTGTTTGAACAGGTAATAAATGCTACCGGATATAAAACAATGCTTGAGCTTGAAGGTGAAGAAGGTAAAGACCGACTTAGCAATGTTATGGAATTATCTTCAAACATATTGCAGTATGAACTTGAAAATGATGCACCAACTTTGGCAGAGTTTTTAGAACAAATTGCACTTATAAGCGATATTGACGGTCTTGAAAGCGACAATGATAAGGTTGTTTTAATGACAGTTCATTCTGCTAAAGGCCTTGAATTTGATAATGTATATTTAGTTGGTATGGAAGAAGGAATTTTCCCGGGTGACCAGTCAATTATGGGCGGTAATGCCGAAATTGAGGAGGAACGCCGTTTGGCTTATGTTGCCATTACCCGTGCAAGAAAGCGACTTTTTGTCAGTAATACCGCAATGCGTATGCTTTATGGTCGAACAACCCGCAACTTGCCGTCACGCTTTGTAAAGGAAATTCCAATTGAAGTTTGTGAAACAACAGGTGTAACTGCAAAGCCGCACAATATTACATTTAACATACCAAAATACACGCCTACTTCTGCTAATAAATCATCGTTTATTAAAAACGATGTGCCAAAAGCCGCTTCACCTTATACTGTTGGTATGCAGGTTAAGCATAATGCCTTTGGTGTTGGTATGATTTTATCAACCACCCAAATGGGTAATGACACCCTTTTGGAAATTGCTTTTGAAAATGTTGGCACTAAAAAAATTATGGCGGGCTTTGCAAAGTTAACAATTGTTTAATTATTTTTAGTTTATAAATGCTATACTATTATTAACAAATATATGGGAGATTTATATGACAGTAAGCATTTCCTCAATTAAAAGCGAAGCTAAAAAAGCCCTTAAAGGTAATTGGCTAATGGCAATTGTAATGGGCCTTGCGCTTTTGTTTTTATATTTAATAATTCAAAATACTGCCTCACTTTTATCTATTGTTATAGGCGATGTTTGGGCAATTGCTATTATGGTTTTGCATTTGATTGTGCTTTTTGGCCCATTGCTTTTAGGTACTTTAAGGTGCTTTTGGCGAATTTTTGGCGGTATTATTGAAACACCTTTTTCGGCATTTTATTATTTTTCTAAAATATCACTTTATTTCAAGGCATTGGTATTTACTTTTAAATTGGCATTAAGGGTTGCGGTTTTTGCCCTGATTTTTTATTTGCCGGTAATTGTAATTAACGTAATTTCCAGCCCCGAACTTTATCGTATTATCGATGCACCAATACCGCTTTGGTCACAAAACCTTTCTTTTATTGCAAAATTTCTTTCATCTTTTTCGTTTGCGCTTGTAATAATTTCGGTTTCAAAGTTTTATATTGCACCCATTTTGGTTATTGCAAACGAAGAAATTGACCTTGATGAAGCTATATATATGTCAGGCGTTATTTCAAAGGGCAGTTT
>JAZKYB010000156.1:0-11071 GCA_045611905.1 Acutalibacteraceae bacterium
GAAGTGCTACTGTAAGTGAACATTGTCCCACACAGGAAATATCTTGAATGGTTAAAATTTTTGGGTATGACATTTTAAACACCTCTTTTTTGCTGAAAAAAGTATATCACATAACCTTTTTAAATGCAATAATTTTACAAAATTTTTACTAAAAAATCGAAAATAATACAAAGCGTTATTCCCAAAATAGTTGGCAATATAATGGCAATAAGGGTCCATTTAATGCTTTTGGTTTCTTTTTTTATGGTTAAAACCGTTGTGGCGCAAGGCCAATGGCAAAGTGAAAAAATCAGCATTGAAATTGCAGTTGTAACATCCCAACCGTTTTGCAAAAACAATTGCTGCACACTTTGTAAATTTGTGCCACCGTCTATAATACCCGCCCCCGTGTAAGCCATAATGATTATGGGTATAACAATTTCATTTGCGGGAAAGCCCAAAATAAAACCAAGCAAAATTACACCGTCAAGCCCCATAAGCTGTGCAAAAGGGTCTAAAAAATCGGCACAGTGCAAAAGAAGTGTTTTATCACTAATTGAAATATTGGATAACAAAAAAATCACAAGCCCTGCAGGAACGGCAGTTATAAGCGCCCGGCCAAGAACATAAACTGTTCTGTCTAAAACCGAACGCACAATTACCTTTAAAAATTCGGGTTTGCGGTAGGGCGGCATTTCTAAAATAAAGTTTGAAGGCACGCCCCTTAAAACCGTTTTCGATAACAACCTTGTTGAAACGAAAGTCATAAAAATGCCAAACAAAATTACAAAGGTTAGCATAAGTGTTGCCGAAATGGATGATAGCATACCACCGCCCACCGCTAAAAACATTGTTATTATTGCAATTATTGTGGGGAATCGCCCGTTACATGGCACAAAGGTATTAGTCAAAATTGCAAGTAGCCGTTCCCGTGGGGAATCAATAATTCTGCACCCCGTAACACCAACCGCATTACAACCAAAGCCCATACACATTGTAAGCGCTTGTTTGCCGCAGGCGTTGCATTTTTTAAATGGTTTATCAAGGTTATATGCCACGCGTGGAAGATACCCCAAATCTTCAAGCAAGGTGAAAAGCGGAAAGAAAATTGCCATTGGCGGCAGCATTACCGACACCACAAATGAAGCCGTGCGGAAAATGCCAAAAACCAATGCATCGTGAATGGGGGTGGGAAAATTAAGAAAGTTTAAAAAAAGCGAAAGCTTTGTTTCAACCCACGAAAAAGCCGAAAACAGCAGGTCGGACGGATAGTTAGCACCGCTTATGGTTATCCAAAAAACAAGGCACAAAAGCAACAGCATTAATGGATAGCCAAAGGCACGGCTTGTAATTATTTTATCAATTTTGCGGTCACGGTTTTGATAATTTTTGTTTTTATATGTAACCACACCATTAAAAATTTTTTCAGCTGTTTTTACTGTGTTAATTGCAAGTTCTTCTTGAAGTTCGAATTTTAAAAAATCATGGTCTTCGGTTTCGAGTTCATTGTTTTCAATCACTTCATCAAGTGTGTTAAGCAAGCATTTAATTGTTTTCTTTTGTCTTGCAACTACACCAACAACCTGAACACCAAGTCGATGTGCTAAAAGTTTTAAATTAACACAAATGCCCTTTTTTTCGGCTTCGTCAAGCAAATTTACGCAAACAATTACACGGCGGGCAATTTTTTTGGTTTGCAAAACAAGGTTTAGATTTCGTTCTAAACAAGTGGCATCACACACAACAATTACCGCTTCGGGCTTTTCATTATAAATATAATCCCTTGCAATTTTTTCTTCAGCCGAATGGGGAATAAGCGAATATGTTCCCGGCAAATCAACAAGTCGGTAGCGGTGCTTTTCGGTTTTAAAATAACCAAGTGCCGAATCAACCGTTTTGCCTGTCCAGTTGCCTGTATGCTGTTTCATACCTGTAAGGGAATTAAAAATGGTGCTTTTGCCAACATTTGGGTTGCCTGCAAGTGCAACAGTTATAATATTATTCACGCTAATACCTCCGTTACGGTAATCTTTTTACAAACCTCATAACGAAGTGCAATTACCGCACCCTTTATTAAAAATGCTTTTGGGTCACCCAAGGGACTTTGTCCCACACATTCAACCAAAGTGTCAGGGGTTAAGCCAAGGTCAATTAGTCGGCGTCTTAAACTGTCAAAGATTAAAATTTTATCAACACGGCATTTTTCGCCGATTTTTAAATCATAAAGGCATTTCAAAATAAACCCTCCTATATAATCTATACTATTCACAAAAATCTTTTGTGTCATAAAGAAAAACTATAATGCATAAATTTTTATAGGTAAGTTTATTTAAAACGGAGGAAATTGTTATGACAAACGCCAACATATATAAGGATATTGCCGACAGAACGGGTGGAGATATTTATATTGGCATTGTGGGGCCCGTAAGAACGGGCAAATCTACCTTTATAAAGCAATTTATGGATAAATTGGTAATTCCCAATATGTCGGGCGAATATCAAAAAGAACGGGCTAATGATGAATTGCCACAATCATCATCGGGCCGAACTATTATGACCACCGAACCAAAATTTGTGCCCGAAAAAGGCGCCGAAATTTCACTTGACGGCACTGCGAATATGAATGTTCGGCTTATTGATTGCGTTGGGTATATTGTGCCAAGTTCGCTTGGATATATTGAAGGTGATATGCCGCGAATGGTGCGCACCCCATGGTTTGACGAAGCAGTTCCCTTTAATATGGCGGCCGAAATCGGCACACAAAAGGTTATAAACGAACATTCAACCATTGGGCTTGTAATCACAACCGATGGCAGCATAAGTGATATACCGCGTTATGAATATGCTGAAGCGGAAGAGCGTGTTATAAACGAACTTAAAGCCATAAATAAGCCGTTTATTGTGCTTTTAAACTGTATGTACCCCAATTCTGCCGAATCAATTTCAATGGCCGAAGAGCTTTCAGAAAAATATGGTGTGGTTGTGGTTCCAATTAACTGCTTGGAATTAAGCGTTGATGATATTAAAGAAATTTTATCAAAAATTCTTTTTGAATTTCCAATTAAAGAAGTGGGTATTTGTTACCCCGCTTGGATAAATTCGTTGGACCTTTCACATCCGCTTAAAAACGAAATTATTACTTCGGTTAAAGCGGCGGCGGAAAATATGCGTCACATACGCGATGTTATGAAGTTTTCTACCGCGTTTAAAAAGAGCGATAATATTGATTTTGTTGATGTTGATTCAATAAACTTAGGGCAGGGCAGCGCCAAGGTGAAAATCAGTGTTAAGCCGTCACTTTTCTATAAAATTTTAACCGAAAATACAGGGCTTGTTATCAATGACGAGCAAGAACTTATGGACTCTATAAAAGAACTTGCAAATGCCAAGCGTGAATATGCAAGGGTTAAAGGTGCGCTTGAAGAGTGTGAGGCAACGGGTTATGGCATTATTATGCCCGATATAAACGAACTTGCTTTAGAAGAACCCGAAATCGTAAAGCAGGGTGGCCGTTATGGTGTTCGACTTCGTGCTTCTGCGCCGTCAATTCACCTTATGAAAGCCAACATTACCACAGAAGTAAGCCCCATTGTCGGCAGCGAAAAACAGTCAGAAGATTTGGTGATGTATTTGCTTTCCGGCTTTGAAGAAGACCCCGTTAAAATTTGGGATTCCAACATTTTTGGCAAATCACTTCACGAGCTTGTAAATGAAGGACTTCATACCAAGCTTGCAAGAATGCCTGTCGAAGCACGAATGAGGGTGCAAGAAACCGTTGAGCGTGTTATAAACGAGGGTTGCAATGGGCTTGTGTGTATTTTGCTTTGAAAAATAAAATTTTTCTTGATTTTTAGTAACAGTTGTATTATACTTATATGGCGTTCATAAAACGCCATGCAGAGATGGCTGAGCTGGTCTAAGGCGCACGATTGGAAATCGTGTGTACACTAATACTGTACCGAGGGTTCGAATCCCTCTCTCTGCGCCAATTTAAAGAGAGCAATGCCTAAGGTGTTACTCTCTTTAAATTTTTGTACAAACAAAGGATTAGAACAAGCTGTAAAAAACTCCGAGATGAAATCCCTCTCTCTGCAACAATAAAAAGGTGTCGCACAAGAAGTAATAACAAACAAACTTATAATTGACATTTTGGCAACTGTCACTATTGAATTTTTTGCCATTTTATGCTAAAATAAAGTTGCGTATAAATCGGGTTTTTAAGCCCATTAAAATTTAAAAAACGCAGGAAATTTAAAAGGGGAAAAGTATATGTTAGAAAAAATATTCAAGCTTAAACAAAACAACACAACAGTTAAAACCGAAGTTATTGCCGGTATTACCACATTTATGACAATGGCGTATATATTGGCGGTTAACCCAAGCATTTTATCTGTTGCGGGGATGGATTCTACCGCTGTTTTACTAGCAACTGCAATTGCTTCTTTTATAGCTACAGCTTGTATGGCTTTAATGGCTAATATGCCGTTTGCTTTGTCTGCCGGAATGGGACTTAATGCGTATTTGGCATACACCGTTGTTTCGGCTATGGGATATTCCTGGCAAATAGCATTGCTTGCTGTTTTTATTGAAGGTTTAATTTTTATCGCATTATCATTAACCAATGTTCGCGAAGCGATTTTTAATGCTATTCCGTTAACATTAAAACGCGGCGTTTCGGTTGGTATTGGTCTTTTTATTGCATTTATCGGTTTGCAAAATGCAGGTTTGGTAGTTGATTCTAGCACATTGGTTACAATTACCAGCTTTACTGAAAATTTCAATACCCACGGTATATGTGCCTTACTTGCAATTTTTGGTTTCTTGTTTACAGCAGCTTTACATATTCGCGGTGTTAAAGGTTCAATCCTTATTGGTATTATCGTTACATGGCTTGTAGGTATGGGCTGTCAATTATGTGGTCTTTATACTCCTGCCGCTGAAAGCGGATTTTATTCATTAATTCCAAGCAGCATAATTTCTTTCGATTTTTCAAAGCTTTCTGAAACCTTTGGTCAATGCTTTATAGTTGATTGGAAATCAATCCGCATTATAGATTTTGTTGTTGTTATTTTTGCTTTCTTGTTTGTTGATTTGTTTGACACTTTGGGAACACTTATCGGTGTTGCAACAAAGGCAAATATGTTGGATGAAAACGGTCGACTTCCACGCGTTAAACCCGCCTTATTGGCCGACGCTATCGGCACATCAGCGGGTGCGGTGTTAGGCACTTCAACCGTAACCACTTTCGTTGAATCTGCTTCGGGTGTTTCTGTTGGTGGTCGCACCGGTCTTACTTCAATGGTAACAGGTTTGTTATTCTTGCTGTCAACAATTTTTGCCCCATTATTTACTTCAATTCCTTCTTTCGCAACTGCTCCTGCACTTATTATGGTTGGCTTTTTAATGGTAAGTTCGGTAACTGAAATTCGTTTTGATGACGATAATCTAACCGAAGCAATTCCTGCATATATTGCTATTATTGCTATGCCATTGTTCTACAGCATTTCAGAAGGCATTAGCTTAGGTATTATATCTTATGTTGTGCTTAATGTTTGCACAGGTAAAGCTAAAAAGGTATCTCCTTTAATGTACATACTTGCAGTTTTATTCGTATTAAAATACATATTCTTATAAAAATAAAATGGCGGAACGATTTGTTCCGCCATTTTTTAATCTTTGCTAAAGTCTTCTAAAATAAGACCTTCGTTCTTTTCAAGTGCCCAGTTAATGTTCCATTCACTTGTAAATATTAAAATGTTGTTTCCCTTAAAGTCTTGCACCCATTTTGTGTCAGAGGTAAGGTTTAATTTCTTAACATCAATGCCTTTGTTTTTTATCCAACGAATGTAAGAATAGGGTAAATCGTTTCTTAAAACATCAACATTATATTCGTTTTTAAGGCGATATTCAAGCACTTCAAACTGAAGCACACCAACCACACCAACAATAACACGTTCCATACCGCTGTTTGGTTCGTGGAATATTTGAATAGCACCTTCTTGTGCGATTTGTTCAACACCTTTTACAAACTGTTTGCGCTTTAAACTGTCTTTTTGTTCAATCATTGAAAAATGTTCGGGCGCAAAGGTTGGTATACCTTCAAACTTTACTTTTTTCTTTGGTGAACAAACGGTATCGCCAATAGAATAAATGCCGGGGTCAAACACGCCGATAATGTCGCCTGCGTAAGCTTCGTTAATGATTTGGCGTTCTTCCGCCATCATTTGTTGTGGTTGCGAAAGGCGAACGGGCTTGCCGGCTTGCACATGGAAGTAATCAGCACCACGTTCAAATTTACCTGAGCATATACGGAAAAAAGTAATGCGGTCACGATGGTTTTTATTCATATTTGCTTGAATTTTAAAAGCAAAAGCCGAAAATTCTTCATCAAATGGTGAAACTTCTTGGTCGCCTGAAATTCTCGCAAGGGGAGAAGTAGTCATTTTAAGGAAGTTTTCAAGAAAAACTTCAATACCAAAGTTCATTAAAGCAGAACCGAAGAAAACAGGGCTAAGTTCACCACAACGCACTTTTTCTAAATCGAATTCATAACTTGCGCCGTCCAAAAGTTCAATTTGGTCAACAAGTTCAGCGCGTTGATATGGACCGATAAGTTGGTCAAGCTTTTCAATGTCGGTAATATCGCAAGGTGTTGGTTTGATTTTATTCATACCTTGGTGGTGCATATCCGCAAAGGATAAAATTTCACGCTTGTCACGGTCAAACACACCTTTAAAATCAACACCGCAGCCAATGGGCCAGTTCACGGGATAGGTGCCAATGCCAAACTCTTTTTCAAGTTCGTCCAAAAGTTCAAACGGGTCACGGGCTTCACGGTCAAGCTTGTTAATAAAGGTGAAAATTGGGATATGTCTGCGGGCACAAACCTTAAAAAGTTTGCGCGTTTGGGCTTCAATACCCTTAGCCGCATCAATAACCATTACAACACTGTCCGCTGCCATAAGTGTGCGGTAGGTATCTTCCGAAAAGTCTTGGTGACCGGGGGTATCAAGAATATTTATACAATATCCGTCATATTCAAACTGCATAACCGATGAAGTTATAGAAATACCACGCTGTTTTTCAAGTTCCATCCAGTCACTGACTGCATGCTTTGCGGTGGCTTTACCTTTTACTGAACCGGCAGTTTGTATTACGCCGCCGTATAAAAGAAACTTTTCGGTTAATGTGGTTTTACCTGCGTCAGGGTGAGAAATTATAGCAAATGTGCGGCGTCTGCCGACTTCGCGTTGTAATTCGGTCACGGTAATTCTCCTTAAATTTATTCACAATTTTATATATTATCATAATAAACCAATTTTATCAAGAAAAAATCTAAATTAGTGGTATGATTTCTTGACAAAAGATATTATATATTATAAAATAAATAGAGAAATTATATTGGGGGAATAGTGTATGTCAATTCTCGTTACAGGTGGCGCAGGTTATATCGGTAGCCATACTTGTATTGAAATGCTTAACGCAGGTTATGATGTTGTTGTTATTGATAATCTTGATAACAGCAGTAAGGAATCTTTGAACCGCGTTGAAAAAATCACAGGTAAAACAGTTAAATTTTATGAAGAAGATGTAAGGAATAAAGAAGCTCTTTCTAAAATTTTTGCCGAAAATAATATTGAAGCAGTTATTCACTTTGCAGGTCTTAAAGCCGTTGGTGAATCTGTTCGCGAACCTATTATGTATTATGATAACAACCTTATAAGCACACTTGTTTTGCTTGAGGTTATGAATGAATTTGGTGTTAAGAAAATTGTTTTCTCATCTTCTGCAACCGTTTATGGTGTAGCAACCGAAATGCCCTTGGTTGAAGGTATGCCTCTTGGCGCTATCAATCCTTATGGCAGAACAAAATATTTTATTGAAGAAATGCTTCGTGACCTTTATGTTGCTGATAAAGGTTGGTGCATTGCACTTCTTCGTTACTTTAATCCTATCGGCGCACATAAATCCGGCCTTATCGGTGAAGACCCCAAGGGTATTCCAAACAACTTAATGCCTTATATTTCACAGGTTGCAGTTGGCAAGTTGGAAAAACTTCATGTTTTTGGCGACGATTATAACACTGTTGACGGTACAGGTGTGCGTGACTATATCCACGTTGTTGACCTTGCAAACGGTCATGTTAAAGCAGTTGACTGGGCACTTTCTAATACGGGTTGTGAAGCATTCAACCTTGGCACCGGAAACGGCACCAGCGTTTTACAACTTCGTGATGCATTTGTTAAAGCAAGCGGCATTGATGTGCCTTATGTAATCGACCCACGCCGCCCCGGTGACCCTGACGAAGTTTATGCAGATGCCGAAAAAGCAAAAACCGTTTTAGGTTGGACTGCTAAATACGGCATTGATGAAATGTGTGAAGACACTTGGCGTTGGCAAAGTAGCAACCCAAAAGGATATCAAGAATAAAAATTATAAGGGCGATTTTATCGCCCTTTAAATTTCCGCTTGTGGCGCAGCTGGATAACGCAGCAGATTCCGATTCTGAAGAACGGAGGTTCGAATCCTCTCAAGCGGGCCAAAAATAAACCTCTTTTGTCACAAGGACAAAAGAGGTTTTGTTTTTTAAAATTATTTAATTGATTGTGCAGTGTCTTTTTGGATGACATCGTGTGCGCCACCTTCGACAATACTTGTTGCAGAAACCAAGGTGAGCTTGGCTTTTTCTTGAAGTTCGGCAATGGTTAATGCACCGCAGTTGCACATTGTGGACTTAACCTTTGCAAGTGAAATTGCAACATTGTCTTTAAGTGTGCCGGCATAAGGAACATAGGAGTCAACGCCTTCTTCAAATGAAAGCTTTTTGTCGCCGCCCAAGTCATAACGCTGCCAGTTTCTTGCCCTGTTGGAACCTTCGCCCCAATATTCTTTGTAATAATTACCGCCAATGGCAATTTTGTTTGTGGGACTTTCATCAAAACGGGCAAAATAACGGCCAAGCATCATAAAGTCAGCACCCATTGCAAGCGCCAAGGTGATGTGATGGTCGTGCACGATACCACCGTCGGAACAAATTGGAATATAAATACCGGTTTTTTCGAAATATTCATTTCTTGCGGCACATACATCAATAAGTGCGGTTGCTTGACCACGGCCAATACCCTTTGTTTCACGGGTGATACAAATAGAGCCGCCGCCGATACCAACCTTAATAAAGTCAGCACCCGCTTCTGCCAAGAACATAAAGCCATCACGGTCAACAACGTTGCCGGCACCAACCTTTACAGTGTCGCCATATTTTTCACGAATAAAGGCAATAGTGCGTGACTGCCATTCGCTAAAACCTTCTGATGAGTCAATGCAAAGTACGTCGGCACCTGCTTCAACCAAAGCGGGAACACGTTCAGCATAGTCACGGGTATTAATACCTGCACCAACAACATAACGCTTGTCTTTATCTAAAAGTTCGTTGGGGTTTGATTTGTGTGAAGCATAGTCTTTACGGAATACAAAATATTTTAAATTCCCGTCTTTATCAACAATGGGGAGAGAGTTGAGCTTATTGTCCCAAATAATATCGTTAGCTTGTTTTAAAGTTGTGTCTTCATCAGCGGTAACAAGTTTATCAAATGGGGTCATAAATTCTTTAACCTTTAAGTCGGTTGACATACGGCTTGGACGATAATCACGGCCGGTTACGATACCTAAAAGTTTGCCGTTTGCGGTGCCATCATCGGTTACGGCAACGGTTGAAAAACCGTTCTTTTCTTTAAGTTCTAAAATGTCAGCCAAAGTGCTTTCAGGGGTAACATTAGAACCACTTACAACAAAGCCGGCTTTATATGCCTTTGCGCGTGCAACCATTGCAGCTTCACTTTCAATTGATTGCGAACCGTAAATGAAAGAAACGCCGCCCTCTTTTGCAAGGGCAACAGCCAAACGGTCGCCAGAAACCGACTGCATTATAGCAGAGGTCATTGGGATGTTCATTGAAATTGCAGGTTCTTCACCCTTTTTAAATTTAACAAGCGGGGTTTTAAGCGAAACATTTGCGGGGATGCATTCGCTTGATGAATAACCCGGAACGAGCAAGTATTCGTTAAAGGTGTGTGATACTTCATTAAAAAAATAAGCCATTTGTTACTTCTCCCTCACTATATTTTAAATATTTTTAATATTATATATTGTTTGGTCGGCAATGTCAATTTGGCGAAAATAACGAAATTTGCGCGATTTTTGGCCCTTAAAAAGTATAAATATACAACTTTTTTATATTTTAATTTAAAACAGAATTTTTGAGTGAAAAAACGCTTGATTTTTGGGGCGTGATATGGTATAATTTATCGGCCGCTGAAAAGGCGGCAAATATTATAACACACACCTCATTAAAAAACGGCGGTTTTACCGCAGGTGTCGTCCAATACTGTCGGGCGATTTCTTAAAACGGTGGGGTGGCGGAAAATTCTTAGGAGGAAAAACAAATGGCAGTAGTATCAATGAAACAGTTGCTTGAAGCCGGTGTTCATTTCGGACATCAAACAAGACGCTGGAACCCGAAGATGGCTGAATACATCTTCACAGAAAGAAACGGTATTTACATCATCGACCTTCAGAAAACCGTTAAGAAACTTAACGAAGCTTATATGTTCGTTCGCGACATTGCAGCTGACGGCGGTGACATCCTTTTCGTAGGTACCAAAAAACAAGCTCAAGATTCTGTAAAGGAAGAAGCTGAACATTGCGGCATGCCTTACGTAAATGCACGTTGGCTTGGCGGTATGCTCACAAACTTCACAACAATTAAAACCAGAATCGCTCGTCTTAACCAACTCCGCACAATGCGTGTCGATGGTACTTTTGAACTTCTCCCCAAGAAAGAAGTTATCAAATTAAACCTTGAAATTGAAAAACTTGAAAAATTCCTCGGCGGTATTCAAAACATGAAGAAGGCACCTGCTGCTCTCTTTATCGTTGACCCCCGCAAAGAAAGAATTGCAGTTGCTGAAGCTAAGAAGTTAGGTCTTCCTATCATCGCTATCGTTGACACCAACTGTGACCCTGATGAAATCGATGCTGTTATCCCCGGTAACGACGACGCTATCCGCGCTGTTAAGCTTATCGCTGAAACCAT
>JAZKYB010000157.1:0-7911 GCA_045611905.1 Acutalibacteraceae bacterium
CCATAAACTTCATCAAAGCCCTTAGTGGCAAGCGCGCATTTAACGCTATCATCAAAAGCAATATCAATTTCAAGCGCTTTTGTGCGCCGACTTAAATTATCAAGTATTTTTTGAGCTATTTGTTCAATTTGCGGTTTTGTAAGCTTTGTGAAAACGACAATATCATC
The DNA here is from genome assembly GCA_045611905.1 of Acutalibacteraceae bacterium. GTDB lineage: Bacteria > Bacillota > Clostridia > Oscillospirales > Acutalibacteraceae > UBA737. Next base: position 168 of record JAZKYB010000157.1, read on the forward strand.
AACACGGTTTAAAAATTCGGGACGGAAGGTGTTTTTAAGTTCATTTAAAACCGCAGTTTTAATGTTTGTGTTGCCATCGTCCTCACCTTGCGAAAATCCGAAGCTTACGCGCTTTTCAGTAATTAGCCGCGCGCCCACATTAGATGTCATAATAATAACAGTGTTTTTGAAATCAACTCTTCTTCCCTGCGAATCGGTTAAAATTCCGTCTTCCAATATTTGAAGAAGAATATTAAATACATCGGGATGCGCTTTTTCTATTTCATCAAAAAGAACAACTGAATAAGGATGACGTCGCACTTTTTCGGTAAGCTGACCACCTTCATCAAAGCCAACATAACCTGGTGGTGAGCCAACCAAACGGGAAACTGTGTGCTTTTCCATATATTCCGACATATCAAGTCGTATCATCATATTTTCATCGCCAAACATTGCGGCGGCAAGCGCCTTACAAAGTTCGGTTTTACCAACGCCTGTTGGTCCTAAAAATATAAACGAGCCAATCGGTCTTTTTGGATCTTTAAGTCCAACCCTGCCACGCCTTATTGCTTTTGCAACTGCGGTTACGGCTTCATCCTGTCCAACAATTCTATTATGAAGCTCTTCTTCCATTTTTAAAAGTCGGTCGCTTTCCTCTTCGGTCAACTGTGAAACCGGCACACCCGTCCAACTTGAAACAATTTGGGCAATTTCTTCTTCTCCGACCTGTCCGTTAATGTGGACATTGTCCTTTTTCCAAACTTCACGTTCGATTTCAAGGTCGGCTTTAAGATTTGTAATCTCGTCACGAAGCGTGGCGGCTCGTTCAAATTCTTGCGAATTTATTGCCTCTTCCTTTTCTTCATCAACTTCGATAATTCTTTGCTCTAATTCTTTAATTTTAGAAGGTATTGCCGATGCATTAAGACGCACACGAGATGCCGCTTCATCAATTAAGTCAATCGCCTTGTCGGGTAAAAAGCGGTCGCTAATATACCTTGAAGACAACATAACTGCCGATTTAATTGCCTCATCCGTAATGGTCACCTTATGGTGCGCCTCATACTTATCGCGAATACCCTTTAAAATTAAAATACTGTCTTCTTCATTTGGTTCATTAACCGTAACAGGTTGGAAGCGGCGTTCAAGGGCCGAATCTTTTTCAATGTTTTTGCGGTATTCTGAAAGGGTTGTGGCGCCAATAAGTTGAAATTCACCACGTGCCAATGACGGCTTTAAAATATTGGCTGCATCGGTCGAACCTTCGGCCGAGCCGGCACCTATTATGGTATGAATTTCATCTATAAACAAAATAATGTTTTGAGATTTTGTCACTTCTTCAATGATTGATTTTATTCTATCTTCAAAATCACCACGATATTTTGTGCCCGCAACCACACCAGTTAAATCAAGTGTGAAAATTCTTTTATTTTGCAAAATTTCGGGTACATTACCGTCACAAATTTGTTGTGCCAACCCTTCAATAATTGCAGTTTTACCAACGCCCGGCTCACCCACTAAGCAAGGGTTATTTTTTGTGCGGCGACACAAAATTTGAATTACTCGTTCAACCTCTGCCTGTCTGCCTATTACGGGGTCTATTTTTCCGTTTTTAGCTTCAAGGGTTAAATCTCTACCAAATTTTGAAAGGGTTGGTATCTTGTCGTTTTGGGCGTTTTCATGCGGCTTATCGGTTTTTGTGTTAATATCAACTCCTGCCGCTTCTAAAAGCTCACGGGTAAGATTAGCAACATCCACATCCAAATCATTTAAAAACCTAATAGCAAAGTTATCTCCTTCGCCAAGTATTCCAAGCAGTAAATGTTCAGTGCCCACAAGCTGTTTGCCCGAATTTATCTTGTTAGACAAAGCAAGCTCTATTACCTGTTTTGCACGGGGTGTGAAATAATCAGGCGCCAGTCGGGTTTTAGTACCACAACCAATTTGACTGCGAATAAGGTTTTCAACCTTGTCAGCAGTTACGCCATATTTTGTTAAAACTGCCGCTGCTACACCACCGCCAACACGCAAAAGTCCCAACAGCAAATGTTCACTTCCAACATAGGTGTGGCCTAAAATTTCGGCCGAATTTATTGCTTGGTTTAACGCCTCGTTAGACTTGACGGTAAACCCTTTAAAATTATATTTCATTTACAAATCGCCTCTAATCATATTTGCACGGCAAATGTCACGGTCAAATGGCTCCATTACACCGTACTTTTGCACCAGCATATATGGCTGTGCTTCAATTAAAATTTTAATGGGGCTGCATTCAATATCAATTATGCCCATACTTTTACCAAGCTTAACACGCGAAATTAAATTTATCATTTCTTCGCTTGTTAAAATTCTTGCACTTTTAAGTGTGCCAACTGCACGCCAACAAATATCCTCCATCTTGATTTTGTTAAGTGTTTCTCTTGCTTTTAATTCTTTTTCAATAAGCTGAGTTGTAATTATTTTAAGGTTTTCAAGTGCGTTATTTTCGCTAATTCCCAATGTTATTTGGTTAGAAACCTGGTAAAGCGATGCCAAAGATTTTGATCCTTCGCCATACATTCCCCTAACAGTAAAACCTATTTTGCTTATTGAATCAACAAGTGCGCTAATTTCGCCATTGTTTTCAAGTGCCGGTAAATGCAACATCACCGAAGCACGAAGTCCTGTGCCTAAGTTTGTGGGACATTCAGTTAAAAATCCCAAATCTTTATCAAATGCGAAGTGAAGCTGTGCCGATAAAAGCGAATCAACACTTTCAGCCAAGTCATAAGCATCCTTCAAATTCATACCCGCTTTTAAAACCTGAATTCGAATATGGTCTTCTTCGCCTATCATAATACTTATGCTTTCATCATCTGACAGTATGATAGCTGTATCGTCAGTTTTGGCGGCAAATTCGGGGCTTATGATATGCCTTTCAACCATTGCATAACGCTGAATTTCGGGTATATCGGACATATTTATATATTTAAGGTTTTTGGCAAATGGGGTGTTGCTGTTTAAAATTGCCGATTTTACCTGTTCGTTAAGTGACATACGGTCTTCATGCGTCATCTTGCTTGGGAAAGGCAAACCTTCAATATTGCGTGCAAGTCGTATGCGGCAACTTACCGCAACGTCATTTTGTGCAGATAATTCATCATACCATCTACTCATCCTTATCACCCTCCATTTCCTTAATCTTATCACGAATTACTGCGGCCTGTTCATATTTTTCTTCAGCAACAAGGCGTGATAATTCTTGTCTTAAATCGTCAATTGTTTTTTGCTTGGGCTTTACAACAAGCGGTGCACGATTTGGTATTTTTCCCGCATGTGATGAGGCGCCGTGAATTCTTTTAATATAAGGCAATAATTCTTCCCTAAAGATTTTATAACATTCACTGCAACCCATTTTGCCACTGTGTGCTATATCAGCAAATGTAGCCCCGCAAAGCGGACACTGTTTTTGATTTTTAAGGGTTGGTTGCGATACTTCTCCCAATAAAGATGCAAGCATACCGGTAATACTGTTAGAGCCATAACCGCTTTCAGCAGCACAAGCACTGCAAAGATTATATTCTTTTACAATTCCGTTAACCACCGTTTTAATGTGGGTGGTAGCGTGATTTTTTCCACATTTTTCACAAATCATAAACAACATCTCCTAAATTTGTGTCATAAGCATTTGCTTTAAAATTACTGCACGGATATTATCCTTATACTGTGGCGGAATATTTTGCATTACCGAATTAGAAACGGCCGCCGCCATAACCTTGGCGACTTCGCTTGTAACCACTCCGCTTTCAATACAGTTTTCAAGTAACACACGGGTTGAAAGTGCGTCTATATTATCGCCAATTGCATTTATTATGTGCATCAATGCCGAAGTGTGATTCATCATAACACGCTTTATGCGAATATATCCCCCGCCGCCGCGGCGACTTTCAATGATATAGCCGTGTTCGGGTGTGAAACGAGATGACAAAACATAATTAATTTGGCTTGGGGCACATCCCATCAAATTTGCAAATTCGTTTCGTTGAATTTCGGCGGTGTGTGCCTCCGACTCGTTTAACATTTTAATAATTTCTTTTGTAATTAAATCACTTAATCTCATCAAATCACCTTGTAAAAGTATTTTTGACCTTCTCTGACTTTAATTATACACAAAAGTCAGGAAAAGTCAAACATTTTTTAAAAAGTTTTTTTGTAACACCTTTAAATTTTCAACATAGTATGTAACGAAAACCAAAAAGGAGGTTATTCAATATGTGTAATAATGGTTGTTCTTGGATTATCATTTTAATCCTCATCCTCTTCTGCTGCGGCGGTTGGGGCAACAACGGCTGTGGCTGTGACAACGGCTGTGGCAACAACGGTTGCTGCTAATCCATAAGCAAAATAAAAAAATCGGCACCCAATAGGGTGTCGATTTTTTATACATTAAATTTTAAAAAGTAAATCACCATAACTTGGATATGGCCAATCGCTTTCAGGAACAACGCTTTCGGCAGAATCAGAATATTTACGAATATCAGCCATAATTTTCAAAATTGTGTCATGATATTCGGCAGCTTTTTTAAGTATATCCTTTTCCCTTTCGGCTGAAGCCACCGCCATTTTAAGTGCAGAAGAAAGATTTAACAATTCTTTATTGGCAGCGGTAAGTCGGCTTAAAAGTTCAGTTTCAACACTGCTGTCAACACGAATGGAATTTTTATTGTTTATTGCTTTGCACAAAACATTCGAATATCTTGTAACAGCCGGTATAACACCACGATTTATCATATCAAGAAGTGTTAACGCTTCAATATGTATTACCTTGGTATAGTTTTCAAGAATAATATCAACACGTGAATTTATTTCGGCACGATTTAAAACACCGTGGCGTTCAAACAAAGCAATATTTTCTTCGGTTTTCAAAAGTGGCAAAGCATCCACCGTACTGCGAAGATTTAAAAGACCACGCTTTTCGGCTTCTATCTCCCACTCGGTCGAATTATCGTCACCATTAAAGATAATGCGTTTGTGATTATCCATAACTTCTTTAACAATAAGATTAATTTCAGCCGAAATATCTTTTGATTTTTCAAGGCGGTTAGCATAAGCTTCAAACACATCGGCCACCATTGTGTTAATCATAACATTTGTGTCAGAAATAGATGAAGCCGAGCCAAGCATTCTAAATTCAAACTTGTTGCCTGTAAAAGCAAAGGGAGAGGTACGGTTACGGTCGGCATTATCCTTTTTAAATTCGGGGATAATTTCGGCCGCAATTTTCATTTTAACACGTTCTGCATTGTCGTGATGGCTACCGTTTGCAACCGAATTAAGCAAATCGGTAAGTTCTTCACCAAGGAAGATTGAAATAATTGCAGGAGGTGCTTCGTGACCGCCTAAACGATGGTCATTGCCCGCAGTTGCAACCGCAATTCTGAGCAAGTCTTGGTGCTTGTCCACCGCTTCAATAACAGCGGCCATAGTTAAAATAAATAACTTATTATCGGCAGGGTTTTTGCCCGCTTTCAAAAAGTTTATACCTGTATCGGTTGAGATTGACCAGTTGTTATGCTTACCACTGCCATTAACACCTTCGTACGGTTTTTCGTGCAAAAGGCAAACAAGCCCATGGCGAAGCGCAATTTTTTTCATAAATTCCATTGTAAGCTGATTATGGTCAGCCGCAATGTTTGTTGTGGTGAAGATAGGCGCTAATTCGTGCTGTGATGGGGCCGCCTCGTTGTGCTCGGTTTTGGCCAAAACGCCAAGACACCATAATTCCCTGTCAAGTTCACGCATAAACGCAGCAACACGTGGTTTTAAAACGCCAAAATAATGGTCATCCATTTCTTGACCCTTTGGTGGCATTGCACCAATTAAGGTACGACCGCAATAAATCAAGTCGGGGCGTTTATCATAAAGGGTTTTATCAACCAAAAAATATTCTTGTTCGGGGCCAACGGTTGTGGTAGTGCGCTTTACATCATCAAATCCAAGTGCCTTAACAATGCGAAGTGCCTGTTTATTTACCGCCTCCATACTGCGAAGCAATGGGGTTTTTTGGTCAAGTGCTTCGCCCGAATAAGAGCAAAATGCAGTTGGTATGCAAAGAGTTTCATCCTTTATAAATGCATAAGAACTTGGGTCCCACGCAGTATATCCGCGTGCTTCAAAGGTCGCACGAAGACCACCTGATGGAAATGAAGATGCATCCGGTTCGCCCTTGATAAGTTCCTTGCCCGAAAATTCCATAATAATATGTCCGTCTTCGGTTGGTGAAATAAACCCATCATGCTTTTCGGCAGTAATGCCTGTAAGGGGTTGGAACCAATGGGTATAGTGGGTTGCACCCTTTTCTATTGCCCAGTCTTTCATGGCGGCTGCAACAGTATCTGCAATACTGCTGTCAAGACCTTTTCCCTCTTTAATTGAACCTTTTAAGATTTCATATGTATCGGCGGGCAAACGTTCCTTCATAACTGAATCATTGAAAACATTTGTGCCGAAAAATTCATAAACCTTTTCCAAAAAAAATTCCCCCAATGTATACTTATATTAAATATACTTAAAAACGCTCAATTTGTCAATGGTTAGATTAGTTATTTAAAAAGTTGATATTATTAGATATTCCATTAATTTTGTCTTTCCAAAAATAGCAGTCGGGCATTTTAAGGTTTGTCTGACTGTTTGAAATTACAATATTGAAAAAATCAACCCCTACACCCTGCTCTTTTATTTTTGAAAAAATTGACAATATTATAGCTTTACGAAGCGCATCATCATTATCACTTGATAATAAATCAACCACCTGTCCGCCTGTATACCGCAAGATTTCACCATTTATTTCAAGATTTACACCATCGAAATAATCCACTATCTTTGCTATAAGGGTGTAATCGGCGTTAACAATAAAATCCGCATTATACCCTTTAGTTTCGACATCCTGTGGGTTAACCATAACAGTGACTGATGCATTTTCAAAATCCAAATAAGTATAAACACATCTTGTGCCAAAATTAAGCATTACACCTTTACTTTCGGGAATGTAATCATAATACGGAACCGATTCTGTTTCGGTTTCTGCCGGCGTTGTTTGGCTTTGGATATAATAATACCCCGCCCCAATAAAAATCGCCACACACCAACCGCTTATAACAAAGGTTTTTAAAAATATTTTAAAGCTTGACATAATAATCACCAATATGATTATGCCCAAAAAACAACAGAGATAACACTTTTGAGTGTTATCTCTGTTTGAAAATTATTCTTCAATTTGAAGTGGCTCATTTTCCATAAGTGCCAAGAATTCGCTACCTTCAATCTTTTCTTTTTCAAAAAGGATTTTAGCAGTTTCATGAAGCTTTGGCATTGCATTTTTAAGAATTTCAAGTGCTTTATTATATTGTGCCATAACTATTGCTTCAATTTCATCATCAATTAAAGCGGCAGTCTTTTCAGAATAGTTGGGTGTGGATGAGAAGTCACGACCCAAGAATACTTCATTGCTATCATTGCCATATTTAACAAGACCTAACTTTTCGCTCATACCATAGCGTGTAACAATTTGTCTTGCTAAATCGGTTGCACGTTCAATATCATTTGAAGCACCTGTGCAAATATCGTTTTGAGTCAACTGTTCAGCCGCACGGCCACCCAGAAGCGAGCAAATTTGTTCAAGCAACTGATTGCGTGAAACATGGCCCTTTTCTTCGTTTGGAAGATACATAGTATAACCGGCTGCCATACCACGACGAATAATTGAAATTTGATGAACAGGGTCTTG
>JAZKYB010000158.1:0-2455 GCA_045611905.1 Acutalibacteraceae bacterium
TTCTACTTCATGCTCGGTAATATTGGTAAGAGTGATATAATTCCCAAAAAGAAATGAAAGGCGTGAATCGTCATCCTTGAAATAAAGACTTTCACGCATACCCTTTGGCATTTGGTCAATAAAGCAAAAAATGCATTTGTTTCTGCAAGAATGCTTTTGGTCCATTAAATAGGTAGAAAATTCAAGGCCAAGTTCGTCATATTCGCCCTTTTTAACCTTTATTTTTTTAACCTTGCCCTTTTCATTTATAACTGACAGCACTAATTTTTGGTTGCTTTGGTAAAAACGATAATCCAAAACATCCATAATTTCGTTGCCGTTAATTGACAACAAGGTATAACCGCTTTTAACCCCTGCCTTATATGCGGGGCTGCGCTCTTGAACCGATTCAATTATAACTGACACAAAAATCACCCCTTACAAAAAAACAGCGAAGGAACCTTTTCCCCCGCTGTCATTTTGCATTATTCGCCAACCTTTACAACCTCACGGCCGTCATACTGACCGCAAGCAGCGCAAAGTCTGTGAGGACGCTTATAAGCGCCGCATGAACATTTTACTAATGTGGGAGCGCTTAACTTCCAAACGTTATTTCTTCTTTTATCTCTTCTTGCTTTTGAATGTTTTCTCTTTGGTACTGCCATTTTCAGCACCTCCTTAAATTGATTAAAAAATGTTAATTATTAAGTAAATCACGTAGTGCGGCTAAACGCGGGTCGATATCATCGTCCTTGCAGTCACACTTGCCTTCATTAAGGTTTTTACCGCATTTATAACAAATACCCTTGCAATTTTCACTGCACAAATGCTTTAACGGAAGGTTAACAACAACCTCGGTATAAAGAAAATCGTCAACATCCAACTTCATATCAGGCACCAAAAGAATTGTGTCACTGTCTTCCGCCTCTATCGAAGTGGCGAGTGACTTTGAAACAGGCACCTTATATGTTTTAACGGTTGGTTTTCCGCAGCGGTCACACAAGGCATCAAACTCGAAGGTTATTTCTGCCTCAAACCTTATAAGACTTGAAGTATTGGAAACAGCGCCTTTTAACATAACGGGCTTTTTGAGTGGGAAAGCGCCGCTGTGTGAAACATCGCTTAAATCCAATGAATACTCAAGAGGATATGATGAATTTTCATTGACAAAAATGTGTTTTAAATCAATAATCATACTTCCACCTCTATCGTCGCAAAGACTATTATATATATTTATAACACTTTTGTCAAGGTTTTATTTGTAAAAAAATAGCTAAAAAACAGTTAAAACACACCCTGGAGTTTGTGTTAATTAAACCCAAGGTGTGTTTACTTTTATATTTAGTGTTGATTAATTGCAAATCTCTGCAAAATCAAAGATTTTCTTTGGAAGTTCTTCCTTATCAGCAGAAACTGTGAAGATAAATTCAACATCATTGATTTTTGAAATTCTTTCAAAGAAATCAGCCAACTTATCAAAATCTCTGCCGCCGATACGAAGTGTAGCATCACCAAAGATGTGGGTAATGTCATGGTTACCTGCTTTAATGCCGGCAATCATACCAAAATATTCGTCATAGCCATTAATGCCATAGGTGTCAGTATCAACAAGTCTTGCCTTATATTTAATGGAATAGATAAGAGCATCGCTTTTTTCGATACATACAACATTGCCAAGACTTGTGTCAGCGGCACTGTTTACCATATCTGCTAATAATTTAGTTTTGCCCGAGCCCTTTTTTCCTATAATGATTTTAATCATTTGTAACAACTCCTTTTTTATATAACTGCCCAAAGGCAGTAATTTCTGAAATTATTTATTAAGTCTTGCTTCAAGTTCGGCCTTTTGTGCTTCGAAACCTGGCTTGCCAAGAAGTGCAAACATATTCTTCTTATAGCTTTCAACACCGGGTTGGTCAAAAGGATTAACGCCAAGCATATAACCCGAAATTGCACATGCCTTTTCAAAGAAGTAAATGAGCTGACCAAGATTTTCTTCATCAGGTTTTGAAACCTTAATTTCAAGGTTTGGAACGCCACCGTCAGTATGTGCTAAAACAGTGCCTTCAAACGCTTTTTGGTTTACAAAAGACATTGTCTTGCCCGCAAGGAAGTTTAGCCCGTCGCCATCGTTATCTTCTTTTTCTATAACAACGTCACTACCATTATCGTCGATAGTAACAACCGTTTCAAACATTAGTCGAGCGCCGTCTTGAACGAACTGTCCCATAGAGTGAAGGTCGGTAGAGAACGTAACCGACGCTGGGAACAAGCCCTTGTTGTCCTTGCCCTCGCTCTCGCCAAACAATTGCTTAAACCACTCGGCCATCATTGTAAAGCGTGGCTCGTAGGATACTAACAATTCTATTGACTTACCCTTGCGATAAAACGTGTTACGCAAAGCCGCGTATTGGTAGCAGGGATTTTGCTCAAGTCGGAAGGCCAAGCGGTCTTAGGAAGACAATCCTTTTGTACA
>JAZKYB010000159.1:0-10030 GCA_045611905.1 Acutalibacteraceae bacterium
GTTTTTAATGGATAACAATCAAAATAAAAATAATCAAAATAAAAACGACCAAAACAAAAATAACCAAAATAAGAACAAGCAAAACCAAAACAATAATAAATAATTTTAAAGACCGCCTTTGCAGGCGGTCTTTTTTAAGCCATCGAATATGGGAAATAGAGCGTGCCGTTAAGGTCACAGTCACCCAAATACATTGCAGCATATTCACCTTTTTTGTCCTTTTCGGCAATTTCTTTGAAGGCGCCTGTCGGCAAAACCAAAATTTCACCCGCTTTATTTGATGCGTTAATTTCCTTAAAGCCAAACTTTTTATAATATTCTATGAGTCCGTTATCAGCAGGCCTTAAAATTAAAAGTCCTTCTGTTTTGGCTATGATTTTTTCCATAAACTGTTTCCCAAAGCCCTGACCCCTATAATCTTCCTTAACAGTAAAGCCATAAATATAATGTGCTTTTTTACCGTTAATTTCGCAGGGAAGCAAAAGACAAAGCGCAATAATTTCGCCATCAATTCTTAGAGTTTTTACACAGTCACCGCACACCGAAAATAACTTTTCAGCAAAGGGACCATCGTGAAAGGCATCATTATAAAGCTTGATTTGGGCATATTCTGTTGGAATACAGCTGTATTTTTCAAGCAAAATTTCCGGCTTATAGGAAAGTTTTGCTTTGCGAAGCCCTTCAAACCCCAAATCATCCTCACGATTTATATAGGTGTATTCCGTAAGTGTTTTTGCAAATTCGCGATTTATTACGGCATAAGCGCCGGCATAATCTTTCAACGCTTTTTCAATGTGAACGTCAAAAATATCGGGGTTTATTGGCGAACCCAAGGTGAAAGCCACCATTTTGCCATCAACATAAATAGCACCGCCACGCGCATTTAAAACATCCATATTATTTAAAATTGTTTCAATACCTTTTTTCTCGGTGGCTAAATATTCGTCAAATCGGTCAGAATTTTCTTCATACCATAAATTTGAACACCTAAAAACATCGTTTATATTTTCTTTTGTTATCTCTTTAAAGCACCAATTATATTGTTTTGAAAATGCAGCAATATGGTTTCGTTTACTATGATATTTCTTGCCCGAAAGATTTGCCAAGTCTTCCCTTTTATAAATATAATCAAAAGCATCACGTTCGGGTGAAAAGTCATAACTGTCACCCAAAAGTTTTTTAAATTCGGTAAATTTACTGTCGTTTTGCACCCAAAAATATGGCTTTTTGGGGTATGTGTGCTTGAAAATCAAGTCTATACCCTTTTGTAAATCATCACAAAACGGCAAAGCAAAAAACTGACTGTCCTCTTTACCTGACTTTAAAAACATCATATTGTCCTTTAATGCATACATATTGTCATACATTTTTTGCCAAACAACAAGACTAATAATATTTTTTTCGCAAGAAATAACCTCACCGTTTTGAGTGATTTCTTGAATTATTGGGGCATCTGAAATTTCAACTTTTTTAAAATTTAACATATATTCATTATTCCCTAAAAGTTTACAAAAGCGTGTCAAAAAGACACGCTTTTATATTTTTTCTAATTTGTTGTGGTTTGAGCAGTACTGTCATTAGAAGTTGTACTTGAAGTGCCACTGCTTGTGCTTTCATTAGATGTGGTTTCAGACGTATTTGAGGTTGTGCCCGAAGTGGTAGAACTGTTTTCAGAACTTGTAGTTTCATCAGGCATTTTATCAACAGTTGGTGTTTCTAAAAGTGCACCCTCGTGTTTTTCACACTTAGCAGGCAATGCACCCTTTTTATACCAACCAATGTCAACCTTTTCACATGCATCGGTTGCAAGCAAACCGGTTTCAGTGCAATAATATCTCTTGACAGCATATTTGCTGACTTCAAAATCCTTGGTAGGCAAATTCTTGTGAACTTCTGACATAACCTGGCGCCAAAGTCGTTTAGCAAGGCCAAGGTTTGCAGCCGGCATTTTTTGCATTGTTTCGTAACCAATCCAAGAAGATGCCACATAATAAGGTGAACCGCCAACAAACCACTTGTCGTTTGAATCATTAGAAGTACCTGTTTTGCCGTAAATTCTAATTCGTTCAAAGGTGGCTGCCATATCGGTTGCAGTACCCTGCTTACCGTAAACAACATTTTGAAGCATTTTATTTACAATTGTTGCTGTGTCAGAACTAATTGCCATAACGGGTTGTGTATTTTGTTCTAAAATAACTTCGCCCTTTTGGTTTGTAACCTTTGTATACAAGGTGGGTTCATAATAAAGACCACCGTTACCAAAAATAGCATAAGCTGCGGCAGATTCCATTGTGGTAATACCGCCGTGTGTACCGCCAAGACCAAGTGCCGAAAGGTTTTTATCTTGGTCGGTCAAATTTTTAATGTTTAATTTTTGTGTTAAGAAGTTAAACGATGTGCCAACACCCATTTCGTTTATAAGTGCAACAGGAATTGTATTGGTTGAACGCTCAACCGCAACCTTTGCTGTAAGGTTACCCGCAAAATAACCATAAGAGTTATGCGGCGTCCATTTTGAATAGGTGGTTTTTGTATCGTTTAAAATGGTTGAATAATTAATTACATTGTTTTCGATTGCGGGTGCATAACATGCAAGCGGCTTCATTGTAGAACCGGGCTGACGCACAGCATCAATTGCACAGTTAAAGCCACGGTTTGTTGTCTTTTTGCCAATGCCACCTACAAGCGCTTTTACCTGACCCTTATAGTTCATAATGGTCATTGCGCCCCAAAGTGGGTCACCCTTGCTGCTTTTTTTCGCACTATCGGCTATATCTAAATACGCTTTTTCAGCAATTGCTTGCATTTTTGTATCAACAGTAGCGTAAATTTTATACCCGCCGCTATAGAATAAGCGTTCAGCAGCGGCCATATCATAACCATATTTTTCTGCCAAATCTTCAGAAACATTGGTAATCAAAGCATCGATAAAGTACGAATTTATATCGTTATTTGCGGTCGCATCGGTATTGGCAACAACTTTAATCTCTTCATTTTTTGCCTGTTCATATTCTTCTTCAGTGATATAGCCCTGTTCCTTCATAAGACGCAAAACTGTAGAGCGGCGTTCTTTATTCTTTTCGGGGTTGGTGTCAGGCGCATAGTTTCTTGGGCTTTTGGTAATTGATGCAAGTGCTGCACATTCAGCAATTGTTAATTCATCAACACTTTTATCAAAATAATAGTTTGCAGCAACCTCAACACCATAGGTGCCATGGCCCATTGCAATGGTATTAAGATAACATTCTAAAATTACGTCCTTGGTGTATTTAGATTCTAAATACTTGGCACGCATAATTTCCCTTACTTTACGCATTTTGCTCTTTTCGTCATCGCCGGTAAGGTTTTTAACAAGCTGCTGTGTAATGGTGGAACCACCCTGACGGGACGAATAAATAGGAATAAATTCGTTAATTACCGCACCCGTGGTACGCTTCCAGTCAACACCATAGTGTGTGTTAAAACGCATATCCTCAACCGCAATGAACGCATTGCAAAGCATTTGAGGAATACCTTTATATTCAGGGTCGTTTGCTTTTGCCAAAGTTTCATCATAATCAACCCAAAGGCGATTATATTCACCGTGCAAACGGGTATATTCGGTATAATTACCCTTGCCGTCATCAACATAAACGGTGGTGGTAAAATTAATCATTAAATCGTTAAGGTCTTGCTCCATCGTGCCATCAACCGAGGTGAACACATATACAAGCAACCCCCCAACAACCGAACAACCAAGAATAACGCACACCAAAAAACAAACCAAAATATTTTTTAAAATTTTTTGTTTTTTGGTTAATGTCTTTTTAGAAGTTTCGCTTTCCTCTTGAACATTTTTAGAAGAAAAAGCGTTAAGGTCAAATTCGGCCTTGTTTTCGTCAACTACATCATTAGAATTGGCGTAACTAAACAAATCCTTATCGTCCATAATTATCTCCCATCTTTAATAATCCCATATATAAATAGAACGCTATTTCCTAAATTATACCACACCTTGCTGCCAAAATCAACTTTCATACTTATTTTTTACAATTATGTCATATTTAATTCTGTTGAAAAAACAAATAATTTGTGTTATTATTTATAAGGACGAATTTGGCCCGTTTTAAAAGGGGGAAGTTATTTAATGGAAATTGTTATAATTTTCAATGCCATAATCAGCGTTATGAATGCTATTACAAAATTCATTTCAAACCTTTTATGGTATAAAAATATTTTTAAGTATGTTGGCGTGTTTGCAACACGAAAATTCAAACCCGCTAAAAATTATCACAAATATGCCGTTATTGTTGCTGCCAGAAATGAAGAAAATGTTATCGGCAACCTTATTGAAAGCATTAGAATGCAAAATTATCCCGAAGATATGTTAGATATCTTTGTTGTGGCCGATAATTGCACCGACAACACCGCAAAAATCGCACGTGAACTTGGCGCCGTTTGTTATGAACGCTTTGATAACGAACACCGCACCAAAGGTTATGCTTTGCAGTTTTTGGTTGAATGCATCCGCCGTGACTATGGCATTGACAGTTATGAAGGTTATATTCTTTTCGACGCAGACAACCTTTTAGCCCCCGACTATTTAGAAAGAATGAACGATGCCTTTGATGCAGGCGAAAAAATTGTCACCTCATACCGCAACACTAAAAACTTTGGTGATAACTGGATTTCGGCCTCTTACGGTGTGCACTGGCTTCGCACCGTTCGTAACGAACATCGTCCCCGTTCACTTTTCCATTTGGCAACCCGTATTCAAGGTACCGGCTTTTTATTTTCGTACGAACTTATAGAAGATGGTTGGAACTGGGTTTCTCTTACAGAAGACCGTGCCTTTTGTGCCGACGCCGTTGCAAAGGGATATAAAATTTCTTATAATCACGACGCGATTTTTTATGATGAACAACCAACAAGCATAAAAATTGCCATGCGTCAGCGTATTCGTTGGGCAAAGGGTCATTTACAGGCATTTGTTGAAATCGGCCCCAAGCTTTTGTGGCACATATTTTTCACAGGTGGTGTTGCAAGTGCCCACGAAAAAGGTGAAGTAACACCTTTGAAACGACTTTTTAATAATATTCGACTTCGTTTTATTTCACTTGATATGCTTTCGGTGGTTTACACTCGTTCACTTTTCATCACCTTTAAACGACTTATTTGGCTTGCTTTAAGAATTGCAATTATCTGCATCACCGCAAAGGGCTTTAATATATCACCCGTTTGGGCTGCTGTTTACAGCGTGATTTGGTGGAACATTGAAAGCTGCCTTAAAAATATGCTTGTTGCGCTTTATGTTTATATAATCGAACAAAAACGCATTGAAAAAATTCCTTTTTTCAAAACCCTTTGGTTTGCTTTTACTTTCCCGATTTTTGACCTTATTGGCAAACTTTCACTTGTTATTGCCCTTTTCACAAAGGTTGAATGGAAACCAATTCCCCACGATTCAAAAGTTAAAATTACCGACATTGTAAAAAACAAAGAAAATTTAGATAAAAAACAAAAAATATCTTGACAAAACAACCTTTTGGCTGTATAATCATTGGTGCATTCCAAAGACAGTAGGTGGCACATTGCCATAAGTTTCATCGCCTACCGAGGTTAAGCACTTAAATACTTAAAGGTTATTTATGCTTGTCCATGTCTTTGGGCAAGCATATTTTTTTACACTAACGGAGGTGAAAGATGCATGCCCAACGCATCGGTTTTAGAACAAAAACAAAAGCAGGTAGCTGAACTTTCTGAAAAGTTATCAAAAGCTATCGTTGGTGTTGTTGTTGATTACAAGGGCACTACTGTTGCTGACGACACAAAGCTTCGTAAAGAACTTCGTGAAAATGGTGTTGATTACTTCGTTGTTAAAAACACCCTTCTCGGCCGCGCTATCGCAGGCACCGACCTCGAAGAAATGAGCTTTGCTCTCGAAGGTACAACAGCTATTGCACTTGCTAATGAAGATTACACCGCAGCTGCAAGAATTCTTTCAAAGTTTGCTGAAACACACCAAAACTTCAAGGTAAAAACTGGTTTCCTTGATGGCAAGGTTGTTGACACCGCAACTATTGACGCTCTTGCAAAGCTTCCAACAAAGGAAGTACTTCTCGCAACAGTTTGCAGTGCTTTCCAAGCACCTATCGCAGCATTTGCTCGTGCTGTACAAGCTATCGTTGACAAAGAAAACGAAGCATAATTAAAAAATAAACTAAAAAAACATTTATTGGAGGAAAATAAAATGGCATCTGAAAAAATCACAGCTATGATCGAAGAGTTAAAAACTCTTACCGTATTAGAACTTTCTGAACTTGTAAAGGCAGTAGAAGAAGAATTTGGCGTATCTGCAGCAGCAGCTGTAGCAGTAGCAGCTCCCGCAGCAGGCGGTGCAGCAGCAGCTGAAGAAAAGACTGAATTTGACGTTGTTCTTAAGGAAGCTGGCCCCGAAAAGATTAAGGTTATCAAGGTTGTTCGCGAAATCACCGGTCTTGGTCTTGCAGAAGCAAAGGCAATGGTTGACGGCGCTCCTAAAACCCTTAAAGAAGCTGTTTCTAAAGAAGAAGCTGAAGAACTCAAAGCTAAGCTTGCTGAAGTTAGCGCAGTTGTTGAAATCGCTTAATTTAAAACCGATTAAATTAAAAGAACCGTTGGTATCACCTACCGTTCTCTTTTTATTTCATATTTAAGAATTTGCTTTAAAAACATCGGCAACTTCACTTATTGTGACAAACGCTTTAGGGTCAACACTTTTAATGATGTTTCGCATTTTTGCAATTTGAAAACGATTAACCACAAAATATATAATGGTTTTATCATTACCCGAATAGCCACCCGTTGCAGCGATTTTTGTTGTGCCACTTTCAAAGGCGGCCATCAACTCTTCGCTAATTTCATCTGGCTTTGTGGTAATAATCATAACCTCTTTCGAACGGTCAAAGCCCTCTACAATAAAATCTATTGTTTTAAGCCCAATTGCATAAGTTACTATGGAATAAAGCGGCAAGGTCCAACTTTTTACAACAATGCCACAAACTATGTAAAGCATCACATTATAAATCATCACAAAACTGCCAACGGTTATATTAAGCTTTTTAGCAAATGTAACCGCCATAACTTCAACCCCGTCAAGCGCACCACCAAAACGAATTGTTGTACCACTGCCTATACCCGAAAGCACACCGCCAAAAATTGCGCACAAAAACAAATCGTTTTCCGCCATTGGTGATTTGACGCTGACATCTATCGGTAACACATCTGTAATAAGCCAAGCTGCAGCCGAATAAACAGCCACCGCAAAGAGCGAATAAACAGTAAAGCATGCCCCTTGCTTTTTTAACCCAAAAAGAAAAAGTGGAATATTTAAAATAAGTAAAAAAAGCGGCAGCGTTAAATATTCGGGTGTAACTTGTGAAAGTAACATTGAAGTACCCGAAATGCCGCTGTCATAAAGTTTTACAGGCGATAAAAATACCGTTACGCCAAAAGCATTTATACATCCCGCAATTAAAAGCATAACAAAATTTTGCCACCTTAATGACTTTAATTCTTTCAAAATTGTCATCCAACCGTCCACCTTACATTGTTATAAATTTATTATATCATATTTAAATTTTAAAGTAAAGTTGACCCCTTAATTGCATCTTGAAAAACAGTGTTAATTTTGATATTATAATAATATATTCCGATTGGAGAAATGCTATGTCAGATTTACTTAAAAAAATTATTGAAGCGGTGGTTGGTTGCCGTGAAATTTTGCTTTCACCTTTTTCGGTTTCAACCAAAGATAGTGTGTCTAACCTTGTAACATCGGCAGATAAGGCGGTTGAAGAAAAGCTAAAAACCGAACTTTTAAAAATCTTGCCTGACGCCTGCTTTTTAGGTGAAGAAGGCAGCCGCACCGACGACAAAACCTATCGCTTTGTGGTCGACCCAATTGACGGTACCGCCAACTTTGTAAGAAACTTAAATTGCAGTGCAATAAGCGTTGGTCTTTTAAAAGACGGTGTTAGTGTTTTGGGTGTTGTTTATAACCCCTTTACAAACGAACTTTATTATGCCGAAAAAGGCAAGGGTGCATTTTTAAATGGCCAAGAAATTAGGGTTTCAAACCGTGACTTTGCCCATTCGCTTTATTACACCGCACTTTGCATTTATAAAAAAGAATTGGCTGAAAATTGCCTTAATATTTTGCGTGAAGTTTATCAGCAATGTGATGACTTTCGCCGTGAAGGCAGTGCCGCATTGGAATTATGCCGTTTGGCATCCGGCAAGGCCGAACTTTATTTTGAAATTCGCATTTTCCCATGGGACAGTGCTGCTGCCGAGGTTATATTAACCGAAGCCGGCGGTGTGTTTAAACGCCTATATGCTGAAAACATTGATATAGCGGCCCCCTTCCCCATTATCGCCGCAAATAACGCTGAAAACCTTGAAAAGCTTGAAAAAATTGTTGTAAAAGAAGTTCCAAGGTTGCCGAAAGATTATAATTAAATTTTAAAGGAAGTTTTAAAAATGAAGGATAAGAAATTCCCATACATTACCCCACCCGAAGAAACTAAACCACCAATTTTAAACAAAGATTTAGATTTACAAGAAATATATTCCGAATGTGTGCGGGAGCTTGGGCTTCAACAAAGCAAACGTGACCAATTAATTGCCTTTTACCTTACTATCACCGGTCTTGTTTCGGCTTATTTGTTTTCGTCAAACATAAATCCGATTGTGCGAATTTTAATTTTTTTTGCTTTGTTTATTATTGGTTGCTTTTGGTCAACAATCACTATTAGATATAAAGTTTATAAAGAAATTTATTGGATAAGTTGCAAAACTATAAGCAGTCTTTTTTCAGTCGACCGTGATAAAATTGATAAAGCATATGTGCAACACACTTTTTATTGCGTTATTAAAAAATGCTATAAAAGCATTCCAAAAGACGAAAGTGGCGAAAAGCCAAATTTATTTAGATTTATAACTAAAAACTTCACCTCTGCAGAATATTTAATGTTTTTAACTATTGTGCTTTTAACTGCAGCTTCCGGTGGTGCGGGATTATTCTTTTCATTATATACAATTAAGCTCCCTGTTTGTGGGTTAATATTGGCTTTGATTTTTCTAATCTCATTTATCTTTTACCAAACCATCCAATACAACAAAGCTGCTCTTTCAGTTTTCAAAGTTATGCAAGACGAGTTAAATTCTTCCTTTAACAAGGTATTTGAAAAGGCATGGCATTTACATTTCTTTGCATAAACCTTAATTATAATAAAAATGCCTTAACCTATTACGGAATATATTTATAAAAATTATTTTTCAAAATCTTTTGCTAAAAAATATGGCTGTTCCCCATCAGTTTACAGAGGTAATATATAATAAATAAAAAAACCAACCCTTATGGGTTGGTTTTTTTATTTGGTGGGAGCGGGTGGATTCGAACCACCGAAGTCGAAGACAACAGATTTACAGTCTGCCCCCTTTGGCCACTCGGGAACACTCCCATATTCAATTAAATGCGCTGGAGCTGGTGGACGGACTCGAACCCCCGACCTGCTGATTACAAATCAGCTGCTCTACCAACTGAGCTACACCAGCATTTTCAAGCGCCTAAATAATATACCATAATTGTCGGCTTTTGTCAAGCGATATTTTAAACTTTTTTAAAAGTAAAAAAATTCATATTTTTTCGTTTTTGGGTAAAAGTATAAAAAGAACTTTTATTTTGGAGGAAAATAAAATGAAAACAAAAATTATAGCATTTTTACTTTCAATAATTTGTTTGATTTCCTGCTTATCACTTGCAGGGTGTAAATCCAACAAAAATGAGGCATTGGTTTACTTTTTAAACTTTAAACCGGAATCCGCTTCAGTATTTGAAGAGGTTGCCAAAAAATATGAAGAAGAAAAAGGCATTAAGGTAAAGGTTGTTACCGCTGCCGCAAACACCTATGAACAAACTTTAAAATCAGAAATTGCTAAAAATAATCCCCCCACCATTTTTCAGGTAAACGGCCCGGTGGGTTATGATGCTTGGGATGATTACTGCCTT
>JAZKYB010000160.1:0-6480 GCA_045611905.1 Acutalibacteraceae bacterium
GGTGCGGTGGGCGTCAACATATTCACTGCCGTTTCACCAATATTTATCATAAGCTGCGGTCGCAAAATACTTCGTGACGGTGAAAACACCATGGCGAATTCATTTTGTTTGTCGGTTATTAAATCAATCAAAATTTCGGCCGCTACCGCTGAATTTGTCATACCCCACTTATTAAAGCCGGTTGCCACATAAAGCCGGGGTGTATTTTTTGAATACTGCCCGATATATGCGATATCATCAAGCGTTTTGCAGTCTTGGGTGGCAAAGTGGCAAACCTCTTTTGCGTTTTCATAATTTTTTGCCGCAAATTCGCGAAGCTCCCTCCAGCCGCCGCCATTTTTACCTGTGCGGTGACCGCCACCACCCAGCAAAAGTGTGTCACCGTAATTTCGAAAAGACAAACCTTTGTCGTTTTCATCAACATAAATGCCGTTTACATTTGGTGCGTTTTGAAGCCCCAAAACATAAGAACGGTGCTGATACATTTTTAAAAAATAAAACCCGTGGCGGTTTAAAAACGGAAAATGTGTTGCAACAATAATTTTTTCCGCCTTTATTTTGCCGTTTTTTGTCACCGCACCATCGGGGGTTATATCCAAAACCTCGGTGTTTTCATAAATTTTAAGGTTGGCCGCAATATTTAAAGCGAATTTAAGCGGATGAAACTGTGCTTGGTTTTCGACACACACCGCACCCGCTATGTTAAAAGGCAACGCTAAATTATCCTTAAATTTTGCGTTGCAACCAATTTTATTAAGCGCCAAAACCTCTTTTTCAATTTTTGGCTTGTTGTTTTTTGAATACACAAAGGATGTTTGATTTTCAAAATCACAGTCAATTTCTTCGGCCAAACGGCGAATTTTTTCCGCCGCGTTTTGCTGTGCTTTAAAATAAAGGGCGGTTTTTTCCACACCAAAGCGGTTTAGCATTTTATCAAAAATTGCGCCGTGATGTGCGGTCACCTTTGCGGTTGTGTTTTTGGTAATACCGCCGCAAATTTCCCTTGCCTCAACAATAACACAGTCGACACCACGGTTTTTAAGCTCATACCCACACAAAAGCCCCGACATACCGCCACCGATTATAAGCACATCGGTTTTAATATCACCATTTAAACTTTCAAACTGCGGTTTTTTAATGTCATTTTGCCAAATAGAATTCATTTTACCACTCCCACAATTAGTATTGCGGTTTTATTTGGTAAAATTCAAAAAGGCAGATTTATCGATTAAGAATATAAATCGCAAGGGTTAAATATGCCGCAAAGGTCACCCACAAAAGATATGGTATTTGAAGCAGTGCGGCAGTTTTGTCAATTTTATAAAACTTTATAATCATTAAAATTATAAGCACCCACAAAACCAAAATTAAAATAAAAGCGGGTAAAAACGCCCTTAAATTAAAGAAGATAATGCTCCAAATAAAATTGATAAAAAGCTGTAAAGCATATACCGAAAGTGCATTGTTTCGGCCGGCTTCGGTGCCGTTTTTGCTGTTATAAATTATTCCACTGCCAAGGCCCATAAGTGCGTAAAGAATTGTCCAAACAATTGGAAAAAATATTGCCGGTGGTGATAACGGCGGTCGAATTATTGTATCATAAAGGTTCATATCGCCCATTGTAAGCAGTGCCGACAAGCCCCCGACAGCCAACGGTATCATAATTGCAATTATAAAAGAACGGATTTTTTTGTTCATAAAATAAAACACCTCTGTTAATTTTATGCAGAGGTGTTCTATTTCTATTCATGTTAAGTTTTTAAGCCAAAAAGCCACAAATTATTTGTTTTCTAAATATTTGTTTGCTTCTTCCAAAGAAATTTCTTTCATTGTTTCGCCACAGCATTTAATGCCGCAGTTTGGGCATGTGCAGTCGATTAACACCTTAACCATTGCACCGCATTTTTCGCAACGTACGATTTTTTCCATAATTGCACCTCCTTATTGGTTAAATCTTTTAAATAAACTAATTAGTTCATCAATTGTATCTAATTCGCCGTTTTCCAAATCTCTTGTCACGCACATATATAAGTGATTTTCTAAAATATGTGTGGATAAGCTTTTAATGGAATTTTTAACGGCCGACAGTTGAATTAACACATCATTGCAATAAGCATCATTTTCAACCATTTTGCTTATGCCGTTAATTTGTCCGCTTATTCGGTTAAGGCGATTAGTTATTAACTTCTTTTCTTCATCGCTTCTTTTGGTTTTTTTAATGCAACAACTATTTTCCACAGTCATCCCTCCGTATATATAATATACCCCAAGGGGGTATATTGTCAACAGGGGGGTATATTGAAAAGTAAAAAGTAATAGGTAAGAAGTAAAAAGTGAAACCCGTTCACCAAATGCGAACGGGTTTTTGATTATTTTATCTTATCAAATGTTGCTAACCAAAGGCGTTTAATAATTTCGTGACCGCAAACGGTGGGATGCACGCCATCATAACACCAATATTCTGCAGGGGCAGTTTTGCAGGCATCGTCAAAAGCGGGTTGCAGTTCTATAAGCGGTAAATCATATTTTTTCGCAATTTTTTGCGCAACCTGCGCCTTTTGAGCAACATCCATTCTAAATTGCTCCAACCTGTTTGGTATTTCTTCTGTGTTACGGGTTGCACTCCCCTCTAAAACATAAGGTGCAATTATAATTAACTTTATATCCGGACAAGCGGCTTTAACTTCATCTATAAGCATTGTGTAAATTTTTTCAAATTTTGCTGTGTCAACACCATTATTAAATAAAATTTCGTGCCACGCATCGTTAACACCTATTAAAATGCTGGCATAATCGGGTTTTAAGTTTATGAAATCCGATTTAATTCTTGCATAAAGGTCTACAACACGGTTGCCGTTTATACCACGGTTAATAAATTCATATTCGTTGGGGAATTCAGTACCCAACGCCGCTTTAACTAAATTGGCATATCCATTCCCTAAGTTAAAAAAGTTATTTTTATTTCTTTCGCTATCTGTTATTGAATCGCCCTGAAATAAAATTCTTTTCATAAATACATCCCCTATATTTTAAAAAATCAAATCCATCCAAAAGATTTTGACAAAGTGATAAACACAAACATTGTTAAAATTGAAAGCAATGTTCCAAGGGTGATGATTTCACCCGCCAAATCATAATCTGCTTCATAATTTCGCGCCATTGCATAGCTTGAAACCGCATTTGGTGTTGCAAAAACAGCAACCAAAATTGCCATTTCTAATTTATCAAAACCAAGCATTGCCGAAACAGCAAGCATAACCGCAGGAATAACAACAATTTTGCCGAGCACCGAAACAATAGAAAACTTAACGTTCCGCAGCATATTTCCAAATTTAAGGTCGCCGCCCAAAACCACAAATGCAAATGGCGTTGCAATAGATTTAATGTTAAATAATGTGGTATCAAGCACGGTAGGAATTTCAAACCCAATTGAATTTCGAATTAGTGAAAAAATCAAACCCGAAACACCGCCAATAATTAACGGATTTTTTATTATTCCAAGCAAAGCGGCTTTTAAATTTTTGTTTTTAGAATCACTAAAAGCATAAAGCGATATAACCGATAACATATTGATAACCGGCACATAAAACGAAGCAACCACAGCCGCCAAAACCGAACCTTGTTCTCCCCCAATGCTAAGCCCAAGCGGAACACCGAAAAGAAGAAAATTAGAACGGAATGTGCCCTGAATCATAACACCGCGCTTTTTGTTATCTTTAATAAACAATGGTATTATTAAAAACAATAAACCGCAAATTGCACAAGCGCACAATGAAACATAGACAATAAGCTTGCCGTTAAAAACTTCAAAAATATTTGCACTTGCAACATTATAAAACAAAAGCACCGGCAAAAAACATTTAAAGCAAACATCGTTTGCAACCTTTAAAAAGTGTGCGTCCCACAATTTAAGCCGTGTTAATGCATATCCCAAAATTATAAGCAAAAATATCGGCACAACAACATTGCACGAAAATAATAAATCCTTTAACATAAAACACCTTTACCTTAGACTAAAAAACTTTAAACTTCTTATTCATCCGTATTATATCACACCGCCGTTTACAGCACAAGATTAAAAAGGTTATAAAATAAAAACTGTGCAGAAATTTCTGCACAGTTTTTTATTTGTTTTTGATACCGACATTCAAAATGTAACCGGTCTAAAAACCTGATTTTCTTTAATTATAATGTGCAAAACTCACAAGAAGTATAATATCCAATAATAAAAGTAATTATTGAAGATATAAAAAACATTAAAGGAATCAAAAAATTTTTTTTATCAAAATGTTTAATTCTATTTATTACAACCATTACAACAAACAACAAAACTGAAAACATACAAGCATATAACGGATAGGAAAATTCATATTCCATATGCTTATGCACCAAATCAGAAACATTTAAACAAAAAATTGTAATATAAGACAAGGACAATATACTCGATATTGCAAATAAAACTTTTTTCATCTTATCACCGCCTATGCGTAGTATATCATAAAAACGGAAATGAATCAATGCAAAGCGTTGTATTTATAATTCGTGGCGAAGCCACACCGAACCTATTTCCTCTTACTTTTTACTTGTTACTTCCCAAAAATCCCGTGTGAATTTTATTTTGAGGTAAGAGTGAAGAGGTAAGAAGTAATAAGTAAAATCCCGCCCTCTTTCGAGAACGGGAATTTTGGGTGTTTCGAACTTAATGGCACGAATAAAAAGTGCCTAAAAACTGAGGATTTTCTTATTTATCCCATAAATTTACTGCTTCAACTCTTTTTTGAAGTTCTTTTATCATTATTTCTGAATCTTTTAGGGAATTTTTTTCTTCCTTTGTGTTTGAAAAAAATTTATAACCAAAAAGCAAGACGCCCAAAAGCAAAACCGGGAGATAATAAATTTTATTCCCATCAGTGATGGCAAATATAACAGCAAAAATACCTATTAACAAATATACTATAATAAGAATTAAATTCAAAATATTATTGGTTTTATTAAAAGCAGTGCAATAAGTTACATAAGTTTTACCATCTTGCTCAACAACATCAGCAAAAAGGTTTGTAGAATTATGACTCTCAACTCTTTTTGTTGGTGGATTAGTGATGATAATTTTTCCTTTTTTAGAGCAATAAAACTCTATTAGGTTTTCACTACTTAATTCTTCCCTGCAAACACCTTGCATTTGCATAAACTTATCTATTGCATCCGCCTTTGTAGTGCAAATTTCAAATTTGCCTTGGCTAATTTTTTTCATATCATCACCGCCTTAAATGTATTATAGCATAAAAGCGGAAATAAATCAATTCGGAGCGTTGTATCATTTTTGACGAAGGCAAAACATCGTTTGTGGCATTAGCCATAACATCGTTTTGTGTCCGCCAAGGCGGAACGATGTTCTTGCTTCACTCGAAATGATGTTGACCGCAAGCGGTCAAACGATGTTGTGTCCTGCGGACACAAACACAAAAAGAAAAAGCAAGTCAAATGACTTGCTTTTCTTTTTGGGACCGACACTCAAAATGGAACCGGTCTTAAAACCTGATTTGTTCTAATTTTCCTTATTTGAAGATTTGTTTGAAAATTATTGCATACTAAAATTAACGCCTAAGATTATATTTCTATCAATACTTCTTGCTCTAAAGAAAACATTATTAGATTCAGTTACAAGTATATATTCAAATTCAAATCCTGCATCAAAATAATTTACAATACATTCATAAGAATCTGTCAAGAAAATACCTTCAAAAGTTGAAACCAACTCTTCTGATGCAAAGTTAACGCTACCGTAACTTGCTTCTCCGTATCTACCGGAAATTTGCTTTGCATCTGTATCCGAAAAACGATAATTACCCCAAAAGATTTCATTTCCCACATGGAAAATATCTCTGGTATGATTCATTATTCCATAATCGTTCTTTCTAAATAAACTCTTGAGTTGCAGAGTTGTTGCGTCATAATAATATAGAGTACTTCCGGTTATACCGGTTTCGCCGATATATAAAATATTGTCTTGCTTATTCAAATATAATTTCGGTTGATAAAATGACCAACCCCTATCAGGAAGAATTTGTGTCAATTGGTTTGTGGCTATATTCTTTTTATATACGTCACAGTGTTGGTCGTGTTCGGAATAATAAATATAATTGCCATCAACACAAAAAGATGAAACCTCATGTTCAAAATTAAGAGAAAATATTTTGGTAAAGTTTGATTTTGAAAAAATATCAATTTTGTATAAATCGGGTAACGAAATATAAATTTTATCACCAACAAGATTAATTTCTGCAGGTTTTCCTGCAAGTGGAACATTCGCAATCGGCATCATATCTTTTGAATTTATAACAACCAATCGGTTGTTGCCTGATGTTATGACATAAATTAAATCTTTTTCAGTAATCCAATTTACCACGCCACCGTCAAGTTGATACAAAGCAACTGTAGCTTTTACTGTTTCGGCATTATTAAGTCGGAGGCCAAGGCGGT
>JAZKYB010000161.1:0-4097 GCA_045611905.1 Acutalibacteraceae bacterium
TTGCAACTGCCAAAACATATTGTGAATCGCCAAATGCTTTAAGCCATTCATCAGGGTTGGGGCAGGATGATGTAGATTTTCCTTTATATGTTTTAAGATAATCAACCATTTCTGCAATATTTATATTGCCGTTGTCGCAAAATTCTTTTTCGGCGGTAATTATTTTAAGGGGTGCCGCTGAAAAGGGTACAGTATTAAGTGAAGATAAGTCTGCTGCTGAATCGGCAACAATTTTAAAACAGTTATATTTATTTTCCATAATTTTACCTTTCAAATCAAACTGTAGTTATTTTAACATTTTGTGGCTTTAAAAGCACTCTATTGTTGCAATTATCAACTCTACTGTCAGTATAGTTGATATTTTCAAGTGTATTATTGGCAAAAAGAAAGGTTTTATTTCAATATAAAAAAGAAAAAAGCCACCGATTTCTCGGTGGCTTTTATTATTTTACAGCTTATTGCTTGCCGTAAAGCTCAACCAATTTTTCAAGGTGAGCACGACGAGCTTTTGCAGCTTCGCTTGCTTGTTCGAAGAGTTCTTCAGCGCGTTCTGGGAAGGAACGTGTAAGTGAAGAGTAACGAGCTTCGTTAAGGATGAATTCCTTATAATCAGCAGTAGCAGGTTTGCTGTCGAGCGAGAATGGATTCTTGCCTTCTGCTTTAAGAGCAGGGTTATAACGGAACATATCCCAATAACCTGAAGCAACGGCCTTGCGCATTTCGTTTTGTCAGTTAACCATACCACCCTTAATAGAGTGCATTTCGCAAGGTGAGTAGCAGATGATGATTGAAGGACCGTTATAAGCTTCTGCTTCTTTAATTGCTTTAAGTGTTTGGTTAGGATCAGCACCCATAGCAACTTGTGCTACGTATACATAACCGTAAGACATTGCAATTTCAGCAAGGCTCTTCTTGTTGATTGCTTTACCTGCAGCAGCAAATTGAGCAACCTGACCAATGTTAGATGCCTTAGAAGCTTGACCACCTGTGTTAGAGTAAACTTCGGTGTCGAATACCATAATGTTTACATTTTCACCGGTAGCAAGAACGTGGTCAACACCGCCGAAGCCAATGTCGTATGCCCAACCGTCACCACCGAAGATCCAGATAGACTTCTTAGCAAGGTATTCTTTCTTTTCAAGAATAGCAGGAGCTGTTGGGCAACCTGCAGCAGCGGCTTTTTCGATTTCAGCAATAAGAGCAGCAGTAGCAGCAGCGTTCTTATTGGTGTCATCAGCAGTTGCAAAGAATGCATCAGCAGCAGCCTTAAATTCAGCAGATGCCTTGTCAGAATCAGCCATTTCTTTAACTTGAGCCATTAAACCGTCACGAAGTGCCTTTTGACCAAGGTAAATACCAAAGCCGTGTTCAGCATTATCTTCGAAGAGTGAGTTAGCCCAAGCAGGACCGCGACCTTCAGCATTGGTAGTGTAAGGTGATGTAGCAGCAGGACCGCCCCAAATTGAAGAACAACCTGTTGCGTTAGAGATGTACATCTTGTCACCGAAGAGTTGGGTAACGATACGAGCATAAGCAGTTTCAGCACAACCAGCACATGAGCCGGAGAATTCAAGCAATGGCTTCTTGTATTGTGAAGTGATAAGGTTAGCGTCGCTTGCAACACCTTCTTTTTCAGTTACATTAGCTACGCAGTAATCAAATACTTCTTGTTCTTTAAGTTGTGATTCTTGTGAAACCATCTTGAGTGAGTTTGTTGGGCATTCGCCAATACAAACGCCGCAACCCATACAGTCAAGAGGAGAAACGGTAAGAGCGTAAGAATAACCCTTGTTGGTAGCCATCTTTTCTTTAGCAGCAACCTTAATTTGAGCAGGTGCAGCAGCTTTTTCTTCAGCAGAAAGAGCGAAAGGACGGATAGTAGCATGTGGACATACGAATACGCACTTGTTACAACCGATACAGGTATCACAGTTCCATTCAGGTACCATAACAGCAACGCCGCGTTTTTCAAATGCAGAAGCGCCTTGTTCAAATGTACCGTCAGCATGGTCGATAAATGCAGAAACGGGGAGAGAGTCACCGTTCATAAGGCCAACCGGCTTCATGATGCCGTCAACCATCTTAACGAGCTTAGATGCATCAGCAGCAACAACAGCAGCAGTGTCATCAGTAGCATTAGCCCAGTCAGCAGGAACATCAATCTTAACGTAAGCAGTAGCACCTGCGTCGATTGCCTTTTCGTTCATTTCAACGATTTCTTTACCCTTCTTCATGAACTTCTGAGCTTTTTCCTTCATGTAGCCGATAGCTTCTTCAGCAGGAAGAACCTTAGAAAGTGAGAAGAATGCAGATTGAAGAACTGTGTTGGTACGTTTGCCAAGACCGATTTGTGCTGCTAAGTCGATAGCGTTAACGGTGTAAAGCTGAACGTTGTTCTTAGCAATGTAACGCTTAGCTTCAGCAGGCATATGCTTGTTGAGTTCTTCAGCATCCCATTGGCAGTTGATAAGGAATACACCGCCTGGTTTAACGTCGTTAACCATTTTATAACCCTTAATTACATAAGATGGGTTGTGGCAAGCAACGAAGTCGGCTTTGTTGATGTAGTATGGGCTCTTGATAGGTTTGTCACCAAAACGTAAGTGAGAAATGGTGATACCACCTGTTTTCTTAGAGTCATATTGGAAATATGCTTGTACATACTTGTCGGTGTGGTCACCGATAATCTTGATAGAGTCTTTGTTAGCACCAACGGTACCGTCACCGCCAAGACCCCAGAATTTACATTCGATAGTGCCTTCAGCAGCAGTGTTAGGAGCTTCTTCTTCATCAAGAGAAAGACCTGTTACGTCATCGTTAATACCAAGTGTGAATTGTGGCTTTGGAGCATCCTTTGAAAGTTCGTTATAAATAGCGAAAATACTTGAAGGAGGAGTATCCTTAGAGCCAAGACCGTAACGACCGCCGATAACGGTGTCAATCTTGCGGCCTGTTGCAGCAAGAGCAGCAACAACATCAAGGAACAATGGTTCACCAAGTGAGCCGGGTTCCTTAGTTCTGTCAAGAACAGCAATCTTCTTAACGGTTTCAGGAATAGCTGCAACCAACTTTTCAGCAGAGAAAGGACGATAGAGGCGAACCTTGATAAGACCAACCTTTTCGCCAGCTGCTGTCATATAATCAATAACTTCTTCTGCAACGTCGCAGATAGAACCCATAGCAACGATAACTTTTTCAGCATCGGGTGCGCCATAGTAGTTAAAGAGTTTGTAGTTAGTGCCAAGTTTAGCGTTAACCTTGTCCATATATTCTTCAACAATAGCGGGAGTTGCATCATAGAACTTGTTGCAAGCTTCTCTGTGTTGGAAGATGATATCGCCGTTTTCGTGTGAACCACGCATTACGGGGTGTTCAGGGTTAAGGGCACGCTTGCGGAAGTCAGCAACAGCGTCCATATCGCACATTTCTTTAAGGTCTTCATAATCCCAAACTTGAATTTTTTGAATTTCGTGAGAAGTACGGAAACCATCAAAGAAGTTGATGAAAGGAACGCGGCTCTTGATAGTTGCAAGGTGAGCAACAGCGCCAAGGTCCATAACTTCCTGGGTGTTAGTTTCAGCGAGCATTGCGAAACCTGTTTGACGGCAAGCGTAAACGTCGGAATGGTCACCGAAAATGTTAAGTGCGTGAGAAGCAACGCAACGTGCTGATACATGGAACACGCTGGGGAGTAACTCACCGGCAATTTTGTACATGTTGGGTATCATAAGTAAGAGACCCTGTGAAGCGGTATATGTGGTGGTAAGAGCACCGGCATTAAGTGAGCCGTGAACAGTACCTGCAGCACCAGCTTCAGACTGCATTTCGGAAACCTTTACGGTTGTGCCGAAAATGTTTTTTACGCCTTGGGCAGACCATTGGTCAACATAGTCAGCCATTGGGCTGGACGGGGTAATTGGGTAAATACCGGCAACTTCTGTGAAAGCATAAGACACATAAGCAGCGGCATTATTACCGTCCATAGTTTTGAACTTTCTGGCCATTGAAAATTCCTCCTAAAAAATTTTAATGAGATTCGAATTAAAAATATTCTCATACGAAGTTATTATATCATTTAATTCTGCGATTGTAAATAG
>JAZKYB010000162.1:0-2097 GCA_045611905.1 Acutalibacteraceae bacterium
CAATATTTCTAACCTTGCGGTCGGAAAGCATTTTATAACGCTTTTCCATTTCCCCTACTGCCCAACCAAGCGCACCTGCGGCTTTTCTTGGGTCGGTCACAACCGGCACCATAAGGTGTGGTATGCCGTTATAAGGTTCAAATTCAACTGTTTTTGGGTCAATAAGCAAAAGCTTTAATTCGTCGGGTGTGTTTTTATATAAAAGACTGATAATTATAGAGTTTGTGCAAACCGATTTACCCGAACCTGTAGCACCCGCAATAAGACCGTGGGGCATTTTTGCAATGTCTGTTGTGATAATATTACCTGTAATATCTTTACCAAGTGCAACCGTTAATTTTGATTTTGCCGATGTAAATTCAGGCGCTTCTAAAATTTCACGAATGCCAACGGCATTTTTTTCTTTATTTGGCACTTCAATACCAACGGCCGCCTTGTTTGGAATAGGCGCTTCAATTCTAACATTACCTGCCGCTAAATTAAGGGCGATATCATCCGCCAAGGCGGTAATTTTGCTGATTTTCACACCTGCGCAAGGTTGAAGTTCATATCTTGTAACGGTTGGACCGCGTGAAATGTCAACAATTCTGGTTTCAACACCAAAGCTGCGAAGAGTTCTTACCAAATGTTCAGCCGTGTCAGAATTATCTTCGGCAATAAGACCTGCCGTACCGCGTGTATCCCTTAAAAGTGTGGTGGGTGGATAAACATAACCCTTGTCTGATGCGGTGTCAAGATTTTCCTCAACCTCTTCAGTAAAGCTTTCGGTTTCGGCCTTCATATCAATAACAATTTCTTCCTTAGCGGTGTTAAGCGCTGTATCAAGCTTTTTATCATCCTCTGCACCGTCGGGAAGTGAAATATCAACATCTTCAACACTTTCGCCCTTATATGCACGCACTAAACGGCGGCTTTTAAGGGGAAGTTCATTTTGTTCTTGCTGTCTTTCTTTAATACTGCCATCAACAGGAATATCAACATTAAAGCCCTTAATAACCTTGATTTCTTTTTGGTCATCTTTCTTTTGATAAGCATTTTCAACCTGTTCGGCAACAATTTTTGCAGGTTTTCTAATCATTTTGAAAAGACTTATAAGCTTTGTACCGGTAAGCACCATTAAAAGCACAAAAATCAGCAAAATAACTGTTATTGCCGCACCTGTTTTACCAAATAAAAGATAAATTGGTTGACCGATTAAAGCGCCGAAAAATCCGCCGCTTTTAAGTGCTGTGCCTGTTGTGTAAGCATTTGCAATGTGTGCCCAAAACGAAATATCGGGATTATGCTTTAAAAAAATGTCAATAATAGCGCCAATTAAAGCAATTAACACACCGCCACCAACAATTTTAGCCAATGCAGTGCCGCTTAATTTTTCCATTGCAAGCAAAACCGACACAATACCAATGAAAATCGGTATAACAAAAGCGGTAACGCCAAAAACGCCAAAAGTAAAATTATGTAACCAAAACCAAACATTTTCACCCTTTATGAAAATTACACAAAGCATAAAAATTGCCAAAGCAAAGCCAATTATCGAATAAAACTGTTGCTTTGCAGCCCTTGTTTGTTGGGTTTCCTTTTGAGTGGTGCGTTTTGTATACTTCCTTTTTTTAGTTGCCAAAAATATCTTCTCCCTCAAAAAAAATATGTATGGCTGAAAATTCAGCCCTTGTTATCAATAAGTTTATAAAGCCCGTCTATAACCTGCGATAAATTGCCAATTTCATCAATAAGGCCAACTTCTACCGCCTTTTCGCCCGATAGCACACTGCCAACATCGGTCACCATTTCGCCTGTGTTCATCATAAGTGAATTGAATATTTCGGCCTTTATTTTAGAATTTCGGCAAACAAAATCGCTAATGCGGTTTTGCATGCGCTGAAAGTGGTTAAGCATTTGCGGAACCCCAATAAAAAGCCCGTTGCTTCTTACAGGGTGCACAGTCATTGTGGCAGACGGCGCAATGTAAGACCGCTTTGCCGAAACTGCCAACGGCACACCGATAGAATGACCGCCGCCAAGTACAACGGAGGCAGTAGGCTTTGTCATGCTTGCAATAACCTCGGAAATAGCAAGCCCGGCCTCCACGTCGCCGCC
>JAZKYB010000163.1:0-2193 GCA_045611905.1 Acutalibacteraceae bacterium
CAACGGTTACTCTTCTAGCAATTATCATAACCAACGGTCCCTAAAATTTTTGTCTTAATATTGCTGATATTTTATATTTAGAAGCAAACAATAAGCATTCTATTATCCACTTAACTAACCAAACCATTTATTGCAACAAAACAATGGCAAAAGTAAATGCCGCTCTGCCCCATGATACTTTTTCAAAAATCAACCGTGCTTTCATAGTAAATTTAAACCACATATCAAGCTTTAGCAGTAAGAATATTGTGCTTTCAAATAACGAAGTTTTACCACCAAGCCGACACTTTTTTAAAAGTTTTAAAAGTGATTATATACGAATTAAATGCCCTAAAACACCATAAAAAAAGTGCCCTTTTAAAAGGGCACTTTTTTAATCACGAAGCTTAAGTGTTCGAGAATTTCTATTCATATAAACATTATGCACAAGCGCTATTCCAAGGAACAAGCACAAAAGTGATGTGCCGCCCGCACTGAAAAACGGCAATGTAACGCCAATAACAGGTGTTACCGATGTGCACATACCAATATTTACAATAATTTGGGCAAAAATCATTGCAAAAATTCCAACGGCTATATATTTTCCATCCGCTCTGGCCGAAAGCTTTGCAATTTTAAGACATCTAAAGCAAATTGCGGCCAAAAGAACAATAACAACCAAGCAACCAAGCATGCCAAGTTCTTCACCAATGCTTACAAATATAAAGTCGTTGTGTCCTTCGGGGACACCGGCTTTGCCCATTTGTGTTAAATCGCCCTTTAAATAACCCTGGCCAAAAAAACCACCATTTGCAAGGGCTTGTCTTCCACGATATTGTTGCCAACCAACACCTTTTATATCGGCATCTATATCAAACATATTTATAAGGCGCTCACGCTGAGCATCGTTCATAATAAAGAAATAAATAATCGGTGACGAAACCAAAAGTGTTGAAAAGGCCGCCGCAAAATATTTCCAAGAAAGCCCTGCCGACCACATCATTATAGCCATTATTGAAGCAAAAATAAGTGCTGTGCCGTCATCGCCTTGAAGATGTATTAAAAAAACGGGAATTGCGCCGTGAACACACAGCGGAATTATGCTTTTGATTTTGTTAATATCCTTACCAACCTTACTTAAATGGGCGGCAAAGGTGATGATAAAGCAAATTTTCAAAAGTTCGGACGGTTGAAAGGTGGTAATACCAATATCAAGCCACGCTTTATCGTCGGTTCCTTCAGGCGCAAAGCCGATAAAAAACGTTAAAATTACGGGTATAATGCCCCCAACCGCAAAAAGCGGCCAAAGTTTTGTAAACTTTTCATATTCAAAAAACGAAACCACAAAAATAACGCCAAAACCCAAAACAAGACAAAGGGTATGTACTAAAAACGGGCGCATACTTTCCATATAATTGGTTGCCGAAAAAACCGCAGCACAACCATAGGCCGAGGTTAAAAAGCAAAGTGTTAAAAGAATTTTATCAGATTCACGCACAAAATCTGCAAATCTTATAAAAATATGTCGCAAAGGTAATTTCCTCCGTAAAATATTCTTAACTTATTATATTTTATTTTTAATAAATATTCAAGTAACACTTTATTAAATTTAAAAAATGTGTTATACTTAATAAAAATTGGCACTTAAAGGTAGATTTTATGCAAAAATTTATATCACACAACCCCGAAGACACCGAAAAAATTGGTGAAAATTTGGGACAAACAATAAAAAATGGTTGCGTCATTGCTTACCGCGGCGGTCTTGGTATGGGTAAAACCTGCTTCACCCGTGGACTTGCAAAGGGCCTTGGGGCAACTGATGATGTTACATCCCCCACCTTTGCTTTAATAAACGAATATTTAAGCGGTCGCTTGCCCCTTTATCATTTTGATATGTACCGTGTGTCAGGTTGGGAAGATTTATATTCAACCGGCTTTTTCGATTATATAGAAGATGGTGGTGTTATTGCTGCCGAATGGAGCGAAAACATTGAAAATGCCCTGCCCGAAAACACAATTTATGTAACCATAAACAAAATTGATGATAATACACGCGAAATTATAATCACCGAAAGGTAAGATAAAATGAAAATTTTAGCAGTTGAATGTTCTGCAACACCTGCAAGTGTTGCTATATTGGAAGATAACAAACTAATTGCAAGCGCATATACAAATGTAAAGCTTACACATTCACAAACCTTAATGCCAATGATA
>JAZKYB010000164.1:0-1422 GCA_045611905.1 Acutalibacteraceae bacterium
AGTGCTTGCCAATTAATATCGCCTTCACCACAAAGCCAATGTCTTTCATTAACAAAATCGTAATCGGAAATGTGAAGTGTAATGATTTTGTCAGAAACCTTTTTAATAAATTCAACAATATCCTCATTTAACAAGTGGTTGGTATCAAAGCAAGCACGAAGTTTGTTGTTAAATGATAATAGATACAAGATTTCATCACTTGAATTACCAATACATGTTCTTGGCAAATCCTCAACGGCAATTAAAGCGCCATACTTATCGGCTTCATCTGCAAGGCGTGATAAAAATTCACCCGTTGCCTTTAACCTATCAGCCCTTTCGTTTGGTTCAATAGGTTCCTTGCTGGAATGAATTACAAACTTATCAATTCCAATTTCGCTACCTTTTTTAATAAAGTCTGAAAACATATTAAAAGTAAATTCTCTAACACCCTCATCCAAAGAAGATGGGTCAAGTTCTTCAAAAGGTAAAAACGGCAAGTGAAAAGACCAAAGTTTTATGTTATTTTCATCTGCCAACAATTTTACGGTTTCTAAAGAAAAATTTTCAAAATCTTTATAATTTGAAAAACCAATTTCTATATTTTTAATGCCTGAATCAGCAATTTTTTTCATTGCTTCTTTATCATTTGCATATCTACCAATTGAAATACCGACTTCTAACATAAGATACCTCAAATATACTTTTTAAGTTCTTGCTTGAATTTTATAAGTGCTTTACCTCTGTGGCTTATTGCATCTTTCTCTTCGGCAGTAAGTTGACTAAAAGGACCCTTTTCGCTAATGAAAAGTGGGTCATAACCAAAGCCACCACTTCCTTGTTGCCTTTCAAAAGCAATATGGCCGTGACATTCGCCCCTTACGGTAAACTGTCTTCCGTCAGGAAAAACACAAGCAATAGCCGCCACATAATAAGCGGTTCGCTTTTCCATCGGCACATCTTTCAGTTCTTCCAAAAGCTTGTCATTATTCATTTCATCGTTGCCGTGTTCACCCGAGTACCTGGCAGAAAAAACACCGGGTCTGCCGTCAAGATAATCAACACAAATGCCACTGTCATCCGCAACCGAAATAAAACCGGTTTGTATAAGTCCCGATTTCGCCTTTATAATTGCATTTTCTTCAAAAGTTAAACCATCTTCAACAGCATCTTTAAAAGTAAAATCCAAATCTGCTTCACACAAAACGTCAAAACCCATTGGAATTAAAATTCTTTTAAGTTCTTTTAGCTTTTTTTGATTTTTTGTTGCAATAAACACTTTCATTACATTTCACCATCAAAAATTCCGTTTACAAATTCGGTGGCAGTAAAGGGTTGCAAATCATCAATACCCTCACCCACGCCAACAAATTTTACAGGTATTTTAAGCTCGTTTTTAATTGGTATAATAATACCGCCTTTAGCAGTACCGTCAAGTTTTGT
>JAZKYB010000165.1:0-3439 GCA_045611905.1 Acutalibacteraceae bacterium
TCATCAACAATTATAAGTTCCCAATCTTTAAAATCTTGCGACAAAAGGGAATCTATACTTTGACACAAATATTTTGAAGTATTATAAACTGTCATTAAAACAGAAAAAAGCATTGTGATTTTCACCCCATTTTAATTTAAAGAATTTGTTAAATAATTATTTGAAGAAGCTCTTATTTCTTCAATTTTTTTATTAGCAATTTTATAATCTTCGGTAGATAAAATTTCATCAATTTTAGGTAATTTGTCAGTGACCAATCGATGTGACAAGCAAATGTTGTTAAGATAATTTATCTTTCGGCTGTCGTTATTATTGCTTTCGTTTTCTTTGCCGATAATTGTAACAAGCGGGCGGTTAAACATTGTGGCAAACGCTGTGCCGTGAAACGAATTTGTATAAACCAAAGCGGCGTTTTTGAAAAGACCTACAAATTCTTCCGGTGTGGCATCAATTTTATGTTTATAACCTTTACCCAAATCTTTTATATCTTCGTTAAGGCAAATAACCCGATATCCCGTTTTGCTTTGCAGCTCTTTAAGAAATTTTTTATCACCATGATTATTTTCAAGAAAATATGTTAAAATATATGGTTTTTTATATTTAACGGGTTTTGCAAAACTTTCCCACTTTTCCTTACCAAGCAATATAACCGGGTCGCAGACTTGGGTGACAGGTTTTTCGGTTAATTCGCTTAATAGTTTTGTTCCATCACTTTCACGGCAAGAGATAAAGTCAATATTATTAAGTAATTCCTTTATAAGTTCTTTATGTTCGTTAGAAAATTCCGCCCTGCCAAGTGACGGCGCATAGGCCACCCTTTTAGCACCGTTTTTGACAAAATCAAGATAATAAGACGATTCAAAATCCTGACAGCAAGGGTTCCAAATTTGGTCACTTCCGCAAACATATATGTCATAATTAGTGGCGTTTTCAAGTTCTTTACCGCTTGAAAAACATTCAGCAGTTATGGGGAGCGCTTTATTTATAAATCTCTCAAAATTCCTTGCGCGATTATACGCTTTTGGTAAATTTATCACCGCAAACGCAGTATGTAAAAGTT
This sequence comes from Acutalibacteraceae bacterium, assembly GCA_045611905.1. Lineage (GTDB taxonomy): Bacteria > Bacillota > Clostridia > Oscillospirales > Acutalibacteraceae > UBA737. The sequence goes on from JAZKYB010000165.1 coordinate 1,061, forward strand.
TTTTTAAACCTGCGCCTTTGGTTTTAAAAACCTTATAAGCATCACGCTGGGCTTTATTTCTAAGGTTAATGATTTGTGCATCATAGCCCATATCAATTAGCTCTTTGGATAATGCATACGCCTGTAAAACCGAACCATAGTTATGCGAAGCGTGAAAAGTCATTATTCCGATTTTTTTCATACTTTTACTCTTGCCTTTCTACTTTTGTGCTTGGTTTATTAAGCCAACCCAGTCAAACTGGTCATAAAACCTTATGCCTTTTAAAAGGATTTTTAATGTTCGCATATCTGGGCTCAAGACATTACCAACGCAGTTTCCATCCACACAACCCCGGATTTGAAGCTGCCAATCATATTCCGGTACATCTTTTATAAACATTACCTTTGCAAAATTTAATTTATCAAACCTTGAAATGAGTTCATTGTTCATTCCATCTCGGTCACTACCCAAAATCAACAAATTATTAAAATCAATTCGCTTCTTTCTTTCATCCCATTTTTGCTTTGCTTCATCAAATGTTTTATAGTGTACAAAGTAAACGGTCAAATCCCCCAATTTACCAATTGGATACTCTGTTATATCATCAGACACAAATTCGCACAGCTCAATATCAAGGTAATATTTTAAATTTTCACAAAATTTAATATAATCTTCTGCTTCAAAATATAAATTTACTGTTGGCGAACGAAATTGCAAGCCCAAATCATGATACATCACACCACCTGTACAATTTGGTGAAATGATTGTGACATTCTCATTTACTAATCTTTTTTTAAGTGTTTTAATATGCTTTTTATGACATAAATTCCATATTTCAAGTTTAACACGACCAATAATTTTTTTAAAAATCATTTCACTGCCTCGAATCGTCATTTTATTCTAAATTTTCTTATTATGTATAAAAGTCTTATAAACCTAAGTCTTAACAAATAATAATTCAACTTTTGGGATGCCACCAAACTGTTTGGATTTACATTTAAAAATCCTTCGAGATAAAGCTTGGTTTTCCTTATTTCATTAATTTCATTTTTGAAAAGGCGGTAATCTTTTAACAACACCGCATTATCTATACATACATTTACTGCCGAAACCGCCGACGCAATCAAACGCTTCTCGCCTTTTTGATATAAATTTTTATCTTTCAACCATTTTTCACAAAAATCATACCGATTTTGAAGCATTTCAATCTTACCCTTACGATAGCAATTAGTTAGCGATTGAATATGCTGAACATAATAATAAAGTGGTTCATTTACAATTGCAATATTATTAACTTTCCCGGCGTATAGAATGTTAAAAATATCATCCTCGGTAAATACTTCCCGCTCAGATACAAACATTTCGGCATTTATAAAACCCTTTTTAAACATTCTTATACACATAAAACCGGGTAAATTTAAATGCTTGCCGTCATATATTCTGCCAATTAACGGCAACATATATTTATCAACAATTTCACTTTTATTTAACGAATTTTCCTTATAAGGTAAATAAACCGGGGTTTGTGATTCACCCTTAACAACAAAATAACCGCAAATTGCAAGTTCGTCATTTTGTTGTTTTATGGCGTTAAATAAATTTAAAAGATAATCTTCGTGAATATAATCATCACTGTCAACAAAGGCAATATATTCACCATTGGCCTTATCTAGCCCCGCTATACGAGCAGAAGTAAGCCCGCCGTTTTCCTTGTGAACAACCTTAATTCTTTCATCTTTTTTTGAAAGCATATCACAAAATTCGCCACTATCATCGGGTGAACCATCATCCACTAAAATTACCTCAAAATCTGTGAAGCTTTGTGAAAGAATACTATTTATGCACTTTTCAAGAAAAATTTTTGTTTTATATACCGGCACAATAACAGAAATTTGGGGCATATCATTACCTCATCTTGATTATTTTTTAAAAATCATCCGTTTTTAAATATTTTAAAAATCTTTTGTTTTATATCAGCACCAAAAATTCTATGTATAATACGGGTTATTTTGCTAAAAAATACAACTCGTATAGGCAACCAAGACTTTGAATACCAATGTATAGAATAAGTATTTGATGTTGCTTTTAATCTACCTGTCGGGTCATCATAAGGGTTGAAATAATCCGCGGGGTAAACTGTACCATGTTTTAAATTTTGCATTTCACCATTTTGAATTAAACCAAAGCTCAAAAGCGCTTTTGTGTTTAAAACAGGGCACCCAATATATTCCGATTCACCGTCGAGTAATGTGTCATATTCGTGTAACATTGCGTTTATGATGGGATTATTTGCCTGAGCACCAAAGCCAAGTCCAGACGCCACATAATCGTTGTTTTCAAAACCGAAAAATGCTTCCTCTAAAAGCAAGTCGTCAAAATTTTTAATTATTTCAACATCA